>JAPLNB010000317.1 GCA_026693085.1 Planctomycetota bacterium
AGCGGGCCCCGCTGTCCAGATCGTGCATCATGTGCGCCAGGTTGCTGATAATCGAGGCGGTATGCCGATCGTCGCTTCCGGCGGGAATCAAAGGCTGATGCATGTGCAGCGCGATGGCAAAAGCGCTCTGAATGCGCTCGATGTCAGCCGGTCGTTGCGGCGGAAAAACGTGGCCAGCTCCTTCCAACGCCTCGGCGATCGAGGCCTCTGATCCGCAGATGTTCGGCAATTCGCTGATGTCGTTGTGCATGTTGATGGTGCTCATCCTATTGGGACTTGGCCCTGATTTCACACGTCTTCTTCCCATCGAGGATGTTCCGCAACGGTTTTTCCATGATGATGAGCGCACGCATCTTCGCCTTCCCGTTCAGGTCAACGTTCCGCACCGCCACCATGTTCGGGTCGGCGTCCGCTGCCTGCAACAACTGTCGCCCGAGCCGTAGTGCCAGTATAATGCTGGCTCTTTGTCCTGCGTGAGGCGATTTGATGCCGCCAGAATGCCCACTCTGCACCTTCGATTCGGCCAGGGTCTGGCTCACGAGCGCCCACGCCATTGCATTCCGTGACGGCTTCCAGATCTCGACGGGTCACACGCTTGTTGTTCCGAGACGGCACGTTCAGAGCGTGTTCGATCTCGCCGACGCCGGGCGTGCAACGGGAAGAAGCGGGATCACTTGGCAGCCGAACCGCATCTTGCCACATGGCGTGAACATAACGACCTTCACGCCGGTGCCATCGGCGAGTTCTTCCAGAAGGCCAACGTACCCAACCGGCTGGAGTCGTCGCTCAGTATCACACGCTGGGCCTACCGCCAGACGGCGGTCGTCAATGGATTGGTGTGGGTTGAGGGTGAAGTGCTGCGGCACCTTGGTGGCGAGTGAGTGAATCTGCTTCGAGTGGCGTGACGACGGGTTAAGGGGACGTGAGTCGCGGCTGCTCGAGACCGGCGCGGCAGAAGAATAGGAGTCCGCCATGACGATGAGCCACCGTTCGTCGATGTTTGTGATGGGCCTGTTCATTTGCGCGGCGGCCGCAGATACAAACCTCCTCGCCCAGCCGTACGGCCAGCCAGATCGATCTTCGCCCGGGGATGAGATGATCCAGAGATATCTCCAGAAGGAGACCAGGAAGCTTTCCGCCCGCTTCGCCGATGACATCGCATCGCGCGCGGCGTGGGAGGCGAAGCGGCAACAGTATGTCGAGGAATACCTCTACATGCTCGGGCTCTCGCCACGGCCCGAGAAGACCCCGCTGCGCGCGACGATCACCGGGACGTTCCAAGGGGACGGCTACGTGGTGGACATGATCCACTACCAAAGTCGACGGCAGCTCTACGTGACGGGCAATCTGTATCGCCCCGCGGTGGTGAAGGAGGGGGAGAAGCTGCCGGCAGTGTACTACGTATGCGGCCACTTCAATCGCGGGCGCGATGGGAACAAGGTCGCGTATCAGTCCCACGGAATCTGGTTCGCCCGGCACGGCTACGTGTGCCTGGTGGTCGATTCGCTGCAGCTCGGCGAGATCGCGGCGTTTCACCACGGAACCTACAACCTGCAACGCTGGTGGTGGCACTCGCGGGGCTACACGCCGGCCGGCGTGGAAACGTGGAACGGTGTTCGCGGGATCGATTACCTGATCAGCCGCCCCGATGTCGATCCGCAGCGCATCGCCGTGACGGGGATCAGCGGCGGCGGAGCGGCAACGTACTGGGTTACGGCCGCCGACGAGCGCGTCAAGGCGGCCGTGCCCGTCAGTGGAATGGCTGATCTGGAATCCTACGTGTCCAACCGTGTGATCAACGGGCACTGCGACTGCATGTTTTTGTACAACACGTTTCAGTGGCCGTGGGCGCGGATTGCCGGGCTGATTGCACCGCGGCCGCTGCTGTTTGTGAACAGCGACAAGGACGACATCTTCCCGATGGACGCCAACGAGCGGGTGGCCAACGGGCTGGAGCGGCTGTACAGCTTGTACGGGGCGGGCGATCGGGTAGCGGCCGTGGTGAGCGTGGGCGGCCACGCTTACCGTCAGGATATCCGTCAGGCGGCGTATCGTTTCATCAATTCGCATTTGAAGGCAGATGCCCGCGAGGTCACGGATGGCGAGGTGGATCTTGTCAGCGAGGGAGGCCGGCCCGGGTCCTATCCGATTCCACCGCAACAACTGCGGGTATTTCCAACCGACGCTGACCTGCCCAAGGATCAGCTCAACACGAGCATCGACGAGCGGTTCGTCCCGCTGGGCAATGTCGCTGCCCCGGAGGCCGGCCGCTTCGAGTCCTGGAAAGCGCCGCTGCTGGCTGAGCTGCGGCGCGTGAGCTTTGCGTATTTTCCCGCGAACATCCCGGCGGCCAAGAAACTCCGCGACGTGTATGACACCACGGAACAGTTTCAATCGGAGGAGGAGATCGAATTCCGCGTGCGGTTGGCATCCGCGAAGATTGCCGACGGCGCCACGAACGCACTGCTGGTGGTGTTGAACGAGGATGAAGCCGGCACAACGCCCGAGTGGCTCAGCAAGATCGACAACCCAAATGCGGCCGTCTTTTTCTGCGAGCCTCGCGGCATCGGAGCGACGAAGTGGACGAGGAAGAACCCGCCCAACTATGTCGAGCGGTCGCACGCGCTGCTGGGGCGCACCGTCGATGCGGGCCGGGTGTGGGATGTGATCGCCGCCGCGCGCTATCTGTCGGTCCGCACCAAGTTGCCGGTCCAGGTCGCCGGCAGCGGCGCGGCGAGCGTGATCGCGGCATACGCAGCTATTTTGGATGAGCAGGTCGCTGCAGCGACGCTGGTGGCGCCGCCGACGACTCACATGGACAACATCGCCCCGCAGTTCCTGAACGTGCTGCGCACCTGCGACATCCCCGATGCTCTCGGCCTCATCGCCCCGCGCCCGCTGAGGATAATCCGTGTCGATTCGGCCCTGTTTGCCAAGACCTCATCCGCCTACTCCGCCGCGGCGTCGAAAGAAAGACTGGCCTTCAAGTAGCCGGAATGCCGTCGAGCGATGGCCAATCGCGGCCCGTACCTGTCGCGCACTTCCGGCGACAACGGCATCCGAACCAACGACTGGCTGCTGACGCTGGCACCACGGTTACAGCATTCATCGCGTGGACAGCGTCTCAGCCCCTATGGGCGTACCGCCGGCATTATGCGAAGAATGGCACGTTGATAACGGCACAGCGACGGCGAGCCGTCGTCGCTCACGATCAACAGCACGTGAATCGTCTGCTCCGACGCCACTGCTGGCGCCACCAGGCTGGCTTTCGCGGAGTCGGCGTTCTGGATTTGCGGCATGGCCCCCTTGTAGCCGCCAGCTTCGCCGTAGATCAGCCAGTGGAATCGCAGCGAGTTCCCGTCCGGATCCATCGAATCACTCGCGTCCAACTCCACCAGTTGACCGGCGGAGATTGTGCGCATCGTGTCGCCCTTGACCCGTGGCTGTGGCGGGTGGTTTGCATGAGCAAGATCTTTCACGCACCAGTCCAGCCGAGCCCGAAAATCGTTCTGCAAGTCCGCCGACCACCGCCGCAACGTGTTTTCGCGGCTGGCGCTGCCTTGCCATGTATCCTGTTGATTGGCCCAGTAGTATGGCCGGCCCGGACAGGTTTCGTTCTGGCCATATCGCCCCGCCCAGCTTCCCCAGTTCGGATGCTCCGGATCGTTCATGCCCGTAGGCACGAGGTACAGGAAGGCCATCGTGTCCCCCTCCTTCTGGGGGTGCGTGGTGTTGGTGGGATAAAGCGCGCCGAGGGGACCGTGGTCCTTCAGCACATCGCGCCGTACGTCGAAGCCGCCGGCCGTGGCCGTAATCGCTGAAAACTGGTGATACCAGCGTTTTCCGCCGATCTCCGGCCGGAAGGTGTCGATCCATATCGGAAACGGGGGCTCGAGTTTGTCGGTGTGCTCGCCGAACTTGTCGTACGAGCTGAGTCGAAGCCTGCTCTTGAACTTCGTGTACCCACCCTGGCCGCGTTCGCGGAGGATTTGATCGAGTGCGCGTTTGAGGCAACTGCTGGCCGCGCCGTTGTCGGTTCCCCAGTTGCAGAACCAGACCGGCCGGGGATCGGGCTTGTCGACGGCAGCGATCACCAACGTCACGCCGTCGACGACATCCTCGTAGCCGGCCACCGTGTGCTGCTCGAGATATCCCAGCGTGGGATAACGCCGGTCGTGCTGGCGCAGGTTCGGATAGCACTCGCCATACGCGTTGAGCTGGGCCTGCACGATGCCCAAGCCCGTACGCTGCGGATTGAGGTTCTCCTTGTCGCGAGCCTTGGGCCGGTTGGCGATGATGCCCTCCACGTCCCACTCGTTGCTGTAGAGAAGGAATCGCACTAGCGACTGCTCGTCATCCGGGTCACCGCCTGCATCCGTTTCGATGATGACCCGAAGACGGTCATCGGCCCGGACATTTCCGGAAATGCCAAGCGACAGAATGAAAACCAACATGAGGTGCCAGACGGATCGGGCATTCGCCACTGCTGCACGCCGATCTGCATGGAAAGCGCCTGGTGCAAGAGTCGCGGCGACGGATCGAGCGAGGGGGCGTCTGGCCATGCTAACACAGTAGCCGGATCAGAGGCGCACAGCAAAACCCGACGTTCGACCTTGCGCGGCGTCGCGAATCGCTCTCGGGGACCTCGTGCTGGCCCGTGGCCTCACACGTTGACCGCGATTGACTGACCTTCCCCACGAATGGTGACGCGTCGAAGCGGCGGCGAAATGGCTGCCGAGGAGAGCTTCGATGAGCGAGACAATTGCACAAAAGCCGTACACGGCGGACTTCAAAGCGGAGGTCGTGAAGCTGGCCATCAAGGGACGCGACAAAGAGAGATGGTATCCGTTGAGCAGCCTTGACGTAACCGTTCAGTCCCAGTTACTGGACTTTGGCGGGGGTGGCGGCCGATAGGAGGGGTATGGCCGAGTCGCCCACGACGAGCACGCCGGGATGTCCCAACTGCATCCGATTGGAGCGCCAGATCCATCAGTTGCAGGAAAAAGTGGCGGAATTGCGCCGGCAGATCGGCCGCAACTCCGGGAACTTCTCTCTGCCGCCGTCGGCCAATCCGCCCTGGGCGCCGCGGCCGGTGGCCAAGAAGCCGACGGGACGTCGGCCGGGCGGACAACCGGGTCACCAGCGGTTCTTTCGCAAGCTGCTGCCGACGGAGCAGGTCGATCACGTCGTGCAGCACAAGCCAACGGCCTGCGCGCACTGTGCGGCCAAGTTGCCAGAGAACGCGGAATGGCAATTGCTCAGTCGTCATCAGGTGACGGAGTTGCCCAAGCCGGCGGTACAGGTCACGGAACATCAGGCCTATGGCTGCCGCTGCGAGAAGTGCGGGCGGATGACTGAGGCGCCGATTCCGGAAGAGCTGACTCGCAGCGTGCTGGGAGAGAGGCTGTCGGCGGCGGTGGCGTTCTTTTCTTCACGGGTGCACGGCAGCCGGCGGGCGGTGGAGGAGGTGCTGGAGGAGATTCTCGGGGCGCCGATCGCGTTGGGGACGGTGAGCAACCGCGAGCGGGAGATGGCTCAGGCATTGGCCGAGCCGTGTCGAGAGGCGAAGGCGATGGTGCGGAAGGCGCCGGCCAAGAACGTGGACGAGACCGGATGGAAACGGGCGGGGCGATAGTTGTGGGTGGCGGCGACGCGGCGGCTGGCGGTGTTTCATCTGGACCCGTGTCGCAACCGCGATGCGATGCGGCTGCTGTTGGGGAACACGGTTCGCGGGACGATCTGCACGGATCGATACGGCGTGTACGGTGAGGTTCCACTGGAGCAGCGGGCGATCTGCTGGGCGCATCTGAAGCGGGATTTCCAGCAGTGTCAGGAGCGGGGCGGAGCGTCGGAGGCGATCGGGCAAGCGGGATTGAGCTTGTGCAAGTCGGTGTCGCGGCTGTGGCATCGGTTCCGAGCGAGGCAGATCACGCGAGCGTCGCTGGCGGGGAGAATCGTGACGTTGCGGAAGCGGATGCAGCGTCTGCTGAGGCGGGGGATGCGATTGGAGGTGAAAGGGACGAGCGGGTTTTGTCGAAGGTGTTGGCGGTGGAGCCGGCGTTGTGGACATTTGCGACGGTCCGGGGGATCGAGCCGACGAACAATCACGCGGAGCGGATGCTTTGGCCGGCGGTGATGTGGCGGAAGCAGAGCCTGGGGTCGCACAGCGTGAGGGGCTGCCGGTTTGTGGAGCGGATGATGACGGCGGTGCAGACGCTGAAGTTGAGGGGGCGGAGCGTGATGGATTACCTGGAGCAGGCGGTACACGCACTGCGATGCGGGCGATCACCTCCGCCGCTGTCGGCTTGAAGCCGAGGCAGTTACTTTGCTCGGTCTTGCTGGCGCGGACTGAACGGATCCATGGCAAGGGGGGGAATGGTCCGCAGGGCGGGCGATGGAGTGATCGGCGAGATCGTGTTGTTCACGCGCCCGCCCTGCGGACCCTGCTTGGCTGGCAGCGTGTCCGCCAGTGGCACCCGGCGGTCGAAGTGGAAACCCAATGCTGTACAATACAGCCATCACAATATACATGGGGAGATTATGCGAAGCCCAATAGATGTTTTTATCAGTTCCACCTGCTACGACCTGGTCGATCTGCGAGCCGAGCTAGCGCTGCACCTCAAAGATAACGGCTTCATGGTCAGGATATCAGAAGACCGTGATTCGGCGTTTCGCGTCGACCCAACGGCAGACACAATAGGATCATGTCTAAGCAATATATCATCATCTGACATTGTCGTTTGCATCATCAGTCAGAAGTACGGGAGTCTACTGGAGCATGGGGACTACCAAGGCAAATCGGCTGTTCACGCTGAAATCCTGCACGCTTGGGAGCACGAGAAGCCGGTTTTCTTCTTCGTACGAAACAGAGCGCTGGACGAATTTTACCAGCTACAACGAGACGCCCAATACAAGACGAGGTGGGTTGAGGCTCATGATGATGATGAAATAGAGAGGAAACAGTAGCTGGAGTTCATGACGAAGGTGTCGTCACCTTCGCATCATGACAACCGGTCGAACTGGTGCGATCCATTCAGTAGCAGCGTGGATCTGAAAGGCACAGTGCTGAAGAGACTCCAGGACCATTTCCCAGATCATGCTGGGGTCTTGGCCATGCACCCCGATAGGATCGTGCGCCTCTACTTTCTTATGCAAAGTATCTGTTCGTCGCCCTCGGATAGATT
Organism: Planctomycetota bacterium; assembly: GCA_026693085.1. GTDB lineage: Bacteria > Planctomycetota > Phycisphaerae > Tepidisphaerales > Tepidisphaeraceae > JAPLNB01. The sequence goes on from JAPLNB010000317.1 coordinate 7,185, forward strand.
CGTCCAAGGCTACTTCTGCAATGCCGGGGTTGGTCCGGCATTCAACCTTCGGCATGGGGCAGGATTGTCGGGGCACCCGGGTCACCATGATATAATAGCTGGCACGCAAGGGGCTCTCCGAGATGGGGAGCGGCTGGTACAGAATACTGTGAACGACTCTGTACGGTATAAGATCGATGGGTGCACGGACTGCATCTTCTGCGACTATGAGAATCGGTTTGATGATTCGTATCGCGTGGAGGTGCCTTTAATAGACAAGGGGACTGAGTACCATCTGGGTGAGGAAAGGTTCTACGTCAGCCGGGGGGGATCACCACGAGAGTGGACACAAGTAGCGTGACCGTCCGGTGAACCCCATCTTCAATCCCGCCGGCGGAATCGCGAAGATCTCGGGATGAAGCACAACACATCTCGGGCCGGCCAGGGTCCGCAACGTCATGGTTCCAGAGAAGAGTTTTGGCGCGACACGCTGGGGC
>JAPLNB010000318.1 GCA_026693085.1 Planctomycetota bacterium
CGATCATCGATCGACGGGGCATCAAACGGCCAACAAAACCGGCTGTTTGATGGGTCTTAAACCTCGCGTTTTTCAGCCGGCCCGGAAGGGTCCGGCTGACTGTCTGCGCGGGGGGGCTGTCCAAGGTAGGTGTCCAGGAATGCAAAGTAGGTTGTCCGGTGTCAGTCAGGCTACATCTGGCGGATTGAGGAACGGTGCGGGTTGACGTTTGCCAACTTTTCCCATAGGTTAATAGGGGTTAATGGTTAAGTGGTTAAATAGGGAGAACGACGATGCCAAGAAAACCAGAGAATGTCGTGTATGGCAACATCACCGAGACGATAGCGGGGACGCCACTGGTGCGGATCAATCGGCTGGTGCCGAGGGATCAAGCGACGGTGCTGGCGAAGTGCGAGTTCTTCAATCCGCTGTCGAGCGTGAAGGACCGTATCGGGGTGGCGATGATCGATGCGGCGGAGCGGGATGGGAAGATCGATCGGGAGACGGTGATTGTGGAGCCGACGAGCGGGAATACGGGGATAGCGTTAGCGTTTGTGTGCGCGGCGAGGGGGTATAAGCTGGTTTTGACAATGCCGGAGTCGATGAGCATTGAGCGGCGGCGGCTTCTGAAGGCGATGGGGGCGCAGGTGGTGCTGACGCCGGCGGCGGACGGGATGCGCGGGGCGATCGGGCGGGCGGAGGGGATTTTGGCGGAGCATAAGAAGAGTTTCATGCCGCAGCAGTTTGAGAACCCGGCGAATCCGGAGATTCATCGGCGGACAACGGCGGAGGAGATTTGGCGGGATACGCAGGGGGCGGTGGACATTCTGATTTCCGGCGTTGGGACCGGCGGGACGATTACGGGAGTGGCGGAGGTGATCAAGGGGAGGAAGCCATCGTTTAAGGCGATAGCAGTGGAGCCAACGGCTTCGCCGGTGATTGCGCAGGCGCTGAAGAAGGAGACGCTAAAGCCGGGACGGCACAAGATCCAGGGGCTTGGGGCGGGATTCATACCGAAGAACCTGAACCTGGGGATTGTGGACGAGGCGGTGGCGGTGACGGATGAGGAGTCGTTCGAGTGGGCGAGGCGGTTGCACAAGGAGGAGGGTGTGTTTGGGGGGATCAGCAGCGGGGCGGCGATGGCAGCGGCGGCGAAGGTGGCGGGGCGGGCGGAGAACAAGGGGAAGACGATTGTGGTGGTGCTGCCGAGCATTGGGGAGAGGTATTTGAGCACGCCGTTGTTTGAGGAGGAATGATTTTGCCACGAAGAGACGAAGGCACGAAGTGGTTATCGTGTTTCGCGGATCGGGCCGTGAGTCAACCTGCACAGAGAGTGGGATTGAACATGCACGGGCAAGTTGCCCGTGCCAAAGTGAGTGGATTGAGGCTTATTTTCTGAATGGGAATGGTTTATGGCGACTGAAGTAAAGGCAACGAATATCACGTGGCATGAGGGTTCGGTCTCGCGGGCGGAGCGGGAGAAGCTGCTGAACCAGAAGGGGGTGACGGTGTGGATGACGGGATTGTCGGCGAGCGGAAAATCGACGATCGCATGCATCCTGGAGCAGATGCTGCTGCATGAGAAGAAGCATGCGTATCGGCTGGATGGAGATAATGTCCGGCACGAGCTGAACAAGAACCTGGGGTTCAGCGCGGAGGACCGGGCGGAGAATATCCGGCGGATTGGGGAGGTGGCGAAGCTGTTTGCGGATGCGGGAGTGATCGCGATCACGAGCTTTATCAGTCCGTATGTGAAGGATCGGGATGCGGTGAGGGCGAATTTGAAGGCGGGGGAGTTTGTTGAGGTGTATGTGAAGGTTTCGCTGGAGGCGGCGGAGAAGCGAGATCCGAAGGGGTTGTATAAGAAGGCGCGGGCGGGGCAGTTGAAGGGTTTTACGGGGATTGATGATCCGTATGAGGCGCCGGAGAAAGCGGAGATCGTAATTGATACGGAGGTGGTGCCGCCGGAGGGGGCGGCGCGGCAGATTCTGGATTACTTGGAAAAGGGGGGGTACCTGACGGCGTGAGCGCAGGGGCGCCGTCAGCAGACCGGCGTGGGATGATGGCAAGCCTGAGGTTTGGCCAGGGCAGGCGATCGGAGCCTAAGACAAGGACAAGAATGTCGGACGGATTTGTTGATCTTCATGTGCACTCGACGGCGTCGGATGGGACGTTTGCGCCTGCGGAGGTGGCGAGGCTGGCGAAGGCGAGCGGGCTGGCGGGGTTTGCGCTGACGGATCACGATACGGTGGCGGGGGTGGCGGAGGCCGGTGAGGAGGCGAAGAGGCTGGGGCTGGAGTTTCTGGTGGGGATTGAGATCAGCGTGGAGTATCCGCGGCCGGGGACGCTGCATATGCTGGGGTATGGGGTGGATACGGCCAGTGAGGCGTTGCGCGAGTTGTCAGTGTGGCAGGTGGAGAGCAGGAACAGGCGGAATCCGAGGATTGTGCAGAGGCTGCGGGAGTTGGGGGTGGCGATTACGATGGAGGAGGTTGAGGCGATGGCGGGGAGCGAGGTGGTGGGGCGGCCACATGTTGCGGAGGTGCTGGTTCGCAAGGGGTACGTCGGTTCGGCGAAGCAGGCGTTTGATAAGTATCTTGGGCAGGGTGGGAGCGCTTACGAGAATCGACAGCGGCTGCCGGCAAGGCGGGCGATGGAACTGATTGCGCGATCCGGGGGAGTGGCGGTGCTGGCGCATCCGGTGCAGTTGGCGACGGAGAACGATGCGCAGTTGGAGCGGGTGGTGAAGGATCTGGTGGATCTGGGGCTGGGGGGTATTGAGGTGATCCATAGCGATCACTCGGCGGAGCTGGTGGAGAAATACACGAAGCTGGCGGAGCGGTTTGGGCTGCTGAAGACGGGGGGGAGCGATTTTCATGGGGTGAATAAGAAGGAGATTCAGTTGGGGGTGGCGAATGGGAGGCGGATTCCGCGGGGGATGATGGATGAGCTCTTGAAACGCGGAGGACGCAGAGGATTTGGAGTGGAAGAAACGATGAATGATGAACGATGAAACAGATCAGCGAATTCTGACTGATCTTTCGCCATCTGAACCGATTGGTGGTGTTATGCATGAGGTTACGGAGCGAGAGAAGCTGGACGTGGAAGCGTTGAATGAGCTGTTTGAGAAGGAGCAGCCGGGGAAGATTGTGCAGTGGTCGGCGGCGGAGTTTGGGGAGGAGTTGATGATGACGTCGTCGTTCGGGGATCAGGCAGCGGTGCTGATCCATATGGCGGTGCGGGTGAAGCCGGATATCAGGGTTGTTTTTGTGGATACGGGGTATCTGTTTCCGGAGACGCATCGGTTTATGGAGGCGCTGCGGCGGCGGTTGAATCTGCGGATCTGGGCGTATCGGACGGTGAATGATCCGGTTGCGTATTTGCACCAGGCGGGTGAGGAGAATCACACTTGGCGGAAGGACATTAATGCGTGCTGCGCGGCGAACAAGAATGATCCGATGGAAAGGGCGATGATGGAGCTGCGGCCGAGGGCGTGGCTGCGGGGCATCCGGCGGCAACAGGCGGAGACGCGGAAGCAGGCGGCGTTTATTGAGTGGTCGTCGCGGTATGGGTGCTATGCGATTTCGCCGCTATTGAATTGGACGAGCCGGGATGTGGGATCGTACATGAAGGAGCACGATCTGCCGTATCATCCGCTGGTGGAGAAGGGGTATCTATCGATCGGGTGCAATCCGCTGTCGTGCACGCGGCCGGCGCAGATCGGGGAGGATGCGCGCGAGGGACGGTGGGCGGGGACGGGGAAGCTGGAGTGTGGGATCAATTCGTTGGATTCGGCGGGGCTTTGAGTTGCGGCGGGTTACGGTTGGGATATAACGTCCGGCCCGGTCCTGAGGGGGTTTTGCGACGGAGAACCGAAATGGAAAAGACGTTGATTATTTTGAAGCCGGATGCGTTGCAGAGGGGATTGTGTGGGCGGATCATTACGAGGTTGGAGGAGAAGGGGTTGCAGATTGTGGGGATGAAGATGATGCAGATTCCGCGGGCGCTGGCGGAGAAGCATTACGAGATGCATAAGGGCAAGCCTTTTTATGATGGGCTGCTGAGGTTCATGACGTCGTCGGCGGTGGTGGTGATGGCGTTGGCGGGGAGGGATGCGATCGCGATTGCGCGGAAGCTGATGGGGGCGACGTTTGGGAGCAAGGCGGAGCCGGGGACGATCCGCGGGGATTTTGGGGTGAGCAATGTCTTCAATCTGATCCATGGGTCGGATTCGCTGGAGAGCGCGCAGCGGGAATTGGGGCTGTTTTTCGGAGCGGGGGAGGTGCTCGAGTGGACGCCGGCGATCCAGGGGTGGGTGTATGATATGAGTAAGGGACAGGCGGAGTGAGGTCATTCAGATTTTTTTGATTTTTGAATTGGAGGACATGGTGGAGGGTTCGTATCATGGGGCTTCTGCTGGTGGTGATTATGCTTCGCGGGTGTGCGGATAATTTCATCCTGTTTCCGAGCACACAGCCGGAGAATGCGAATGGGGCGAAGCGGGAGATGATACCGTTTGGCAAGGGTGGGCTGGAGGTTTTGACGGCGAGGTCGCCGGGGGCTGTGCGGCGAGAGCCGGAGGCGTTTGTGCTGTGTTTTTGCGGCAATGCGGGGCGGGCGGAGTGGACGGCATCGTGGGATGCGAAGCTCTGGAAGGACAAGGCGGTCGAGGCGTGGACGGTGAATTACCCGGGATATGGGGCAAGCACGGGGCCGGCGAGGTTGGCGATGTTTCCTGGGGCGGCGATCGCGGTGTATGACCAGATGAAGGCCAGGGCGGGGGATCGGCCGGTTTTTGTGAAGGGTGAGAGTTTGGGGACGACGCTGGCGTTGCATGTGGCGGCGAATCGTAAGGTGGCGGGGGTGATATTGAGGTCGCCGGTGCCGTTGCGGCGGTTGATCATGGGGCGTTTTGGATGGTGGAACCTGTGGTTGGCGGCGGTGCCGGTGGCGATGAGTGTGCCGATGGAACTGGATACGCCGAACACGGCGCCGAAAGTGAAATCGCCGGGGGTGTTTGTGCTGACCGATGCGGATGAGGTGGTGCCTGTGGAATATCAGCGGATGGTGGTGGACGCGTATGGGGGGCGGAAGAGGCTGATCGAGAACTCGGCCAACGGGCACAACGGGGCGCTGAAGGCGAAGGCGATCGAGGAATTGGAGGCGGGGCTGGATTGGCTGTGGCAAGAGGCGAGGCGGGAGGAATAGAAGCTTGATCGTCCGGCCGGTAGAATTGGGATATGGCGCAGGGAATTGAGCAGCGGTTGAAGAAGCTCCGGGAGGAGCTGAATCGGCACAATTATCTCTACTATGTTGAGGCGAAGCCGGAGATCAGCGACTGGGAGTATGACCGGCTGATGAAGGAGTTGCTTGAGACTGAGGAGACGCACCCGGAGTTCAAGACAGCGGATTCGCCGTCGCAGCGGGTGGGGGGGCAGCCGATGAAGGGGTTTGCGACGGTTGAGCACGCCGTGCCGATGATGAGCATTGATAACACGTACGATGAGACGAGTGTAAGGGAGTTTGATGAGCGGGTGAGGAAGGGTTTGGGGGGCGAGCAGCCGAGTTACGTGCTGGAGCCGAAGGTGGACGGCGTCTCGGCGTCGTTGCGGTATGAGGAAGGGATGCTGGTGCTGGCGGCGACGCGCGGGGACGGGCGGCGGGGGGATGATGTGACGGCGAATGCGAGGACGATCCGGTGCATTCCGCTGAGGCTGACGGACGGCCAGATTCCGGGGATCTTCGAGGTTCGGGGAGAGGTTTACATGCCGAATGAGGAGTTTCAGCGGCTGAACAAGGAGCGGGAAGCGGAAGGGGAGGCGCTGTTTGCCAATCCGCGCAACGCGACGGCGGGGACGTTGAAACAGTTGGATTCGCGGGTGGTGGCCAAACGCCGGCTGAGCTTTGTGGCACACGGACTGGGGCAGGTGGAGCCGCTACCGACCGAGAGCTATTGGGAATGGATCAAGCTCCTGAAGAAGTGGGGGGTTCCGATCACAGAGCATACGAGGCTGGCGAAGGACGTGGATGAGGCGATTAAGGAGATCGAGGAGTTTGCGAAAGTGAGGGGGACGCTACCGTATCAGACGGATGGGATGGTGGTGAAGGTTGATTCGCTGGGGCAGCGACGGTTGCTGGGGGCGACGAGCAAGGCTCCGCGGTGGGTGATTGCGTTCAAATATCCGGCGGAGCAAGTGCAGACGGTTCTGAAGGAGGTGCTGTGGCAGGTGGGCAAGGGGGGAACCCTGACGCCGGTGGCAGCCTTGATGCCGGTGTTTGTCGGAGGGACGACTGTGCGCTCTTCGACCCTGCATAACGTGGAGCAGATCGAGCGGCTGGGCTTGAAGATCGGGGATACCGTGGTGATTGAGAAAGCGGGGGAGGTGATACCGTATGTGGTTCAGGCGGTGCCGGAGAAGCGGCCGAAGGATGCGAAGGAGATTGTGACGCCGAAGGAGTGTCCATCGTGCGGGGCGGTTGTGGAGAAGGAGAAGGACACGCCGTACATCCGGTGCGTGAATCCGGCATGTCCGGCGCAGTTGAAGGAGCGGGTGAGGTGGTTCTGCGGGCGGAACCAGATGGACATCGAGAATCTTGGCGAAGTGCTGGTGGACCAACTGGTGGATGCAGGGGTGGTGAAAACGTTTGCGGATATATATCGATTGAAGAAGGAACAACTACTCGATCTGGAACGGATGGGGGAGAAGAGCGCGCAGAATGTGATCGATGGGATCGAGGCGAGCCGGGCGAGGGGATTGGACCGGTTGCTGTCGGGGCTGGGAGTCCGGCATGTGGGGAATCGGGTGGCGCATGTGCTGGCGGTGCATTTTGGGTCGTTGGATGCGATTGGGAAAGCCAGTGAGGAGGAGTTGTCGGTGGTGAATGAGATCGGGCCGGTGATTGCGGATTCGGTGCATGATTTTGTGCACAATGAGACAGGGCGGGAGGCGATCAGGCAATTGAAGGCGGTGGGGATTGATCCGAAGATGGAGAAGCCGGCGGGGGTGGGGCAGTTGTCGCTGGCGGGGCAGACGGTCGTGGTGACGGGGACGCTGGAGCATTTTGAGCGGAAGGAGATTGAGGATTTGATCGTCAGCCTGGGAGGCAAGGCGGCGGGGAGCGTGAGCAAGAAGACCAGCTTTGTGGTGGCGGGGGAGTCGGCGGGGAGCAAACTGAACAAGGCGAGGGAGTTGGGGGTGGCGGTGCTCAGCGAGGTGGAGTTCATGGAGAAAGTCGGCGTGAAGCAGTGAAATGCAGGGGAATCCCATCGCTTTTATTGGGAAAGTGACAACACAGGCGAAGCGTGCGGGTGGACGCGGCTTTAATCGGATGAGGTTGTCCGATGATGCTGTGTTGGTCCGGTCGTTGGGGATGCTCTGGTGGGGAGCGTGAGGCGTGCGATCTGCGGGATCGGTGGGGTCTTGTTGTGTAGACCACTCGACGCGGGCAGGGAAAGGGGATATTATTGTCTTGTAAGAACCGTCCAGGAGCCGAAGAATGATTTTCTCAAGTTCCACTGAATATGCGATCCGCGGCTTGAGCGAGCTGGCGGGACGTGGTTCGGAAGTGCCGGTCATGTTGGATGATCTGGTATCGGGGACGGATCTGCCACGGGATTTTCTGGCCAAGGTATTTCAGAAACTGGTGCATGGCGGGGTGTTACGCAGCGCGAAGGGGCGTGGGGGCGGGTTTACGCTGGCCCGGCCGGCTCATGAGATCACGCTGATAAGCATCGTTGAGGCGATTGATGGGCCACAGATTTTCGATCGGTGCGTGGTGGGGCTGGAGAAATGCAGCGATCATATGCCATGTCCACAGCATGACTTATATAAGCCTATCCGGCAACGGCTCAAGGATTACATGGTGACGACGTCGTTGGCGGATCTGGCGGCGTCATTGAAGGCCAAGCAGGTGTGGCGGCAGACGCGGCTTGTGGAGCAGGGAATGGGTGACCACAAGCAATCATGATATAAAGTTGTCAGTTGGCAGTCGTGCATGGGCGGCATAATGTTGGTGATCCATCGTCTACGATACGCAGGCGATGGGCGGGCAGAGTGCGGGGTTGGTGGCTGAGTAAAGGCTGAGAGGATCATTCATGAGCCAAGGACTGGATGTTGCGAGGACGCGAGTGGCGCACAAGGGATCGGCGGCTTCTGGGGCTGGCGCCAATGAGTCGGTTCGGCGGTGGGTGGAGGAATGTGCTGCGTTGTGCAAGCCGGACACGATCCACTGGTGCGATGGGAGTATTGAAGAGCGCGATGTCCTGCTCGATCAGGGAGTGCGTGACGGCATCTTCATCCGGCTGAACCAGGAGAAGCTGCCGGGGTGCTACCTGCATCGCAGCAACCAGAATGACGTGGCGCGCAGCGAGCATTTGACGTTTATCTGTTCGCCGCGCGAGGACGGGGCGGGGCCGACGAACAATTGGATGGAGCCGAAGGCGGCGTATGCGAAATTGCGTGGGCTGTTTGCGGACAGCATGGGTGGGCGGACGATGTACGTGGTGCCGTTCGTGATGGGTCCGGTTGGGTCACCGCTGGCGAAGGTGGGGGTGGAACTGACTGACTCGCTGTATGTTGCGGTGAACATGGGGATCATGACGCGGATGGGCGGCATTGCGTGGGAGCAGTTGGGCGACAGCGAGGAGTTTACGCGGTGTTTGCACAGCGTTGGGGACTGCAATCCGGACCGGCGGTATATCTGCCACTTTCCGCAGGACAATACGATCTGGAGCTTTGGGTCGGGGTATGGCGGCAATGCGTTGCTGGGCAAGAAGTGTTTGGCGCTGCGAATCGCCAGCTATCTTGGGCAGCAGCAGGGTTGGATGGCTGAGCACATGCTGCTGATGGGGGTGCAGGACCCGAAGGGGCACAAGACGTACGTTGCGGCGGCGTTTCCGAGCGCTTGTGGCAAGACGAACTTCGCGATGCTGGTTCCGCCCCAGAAGTATCAGAAGGACGGCTGGAAGATCACGACGATTGGGGACGACATTGTGTGGATGTGGGTGGATGAGACGGGTCGGCTGCGGGGCATCAACCCGGAGTCCGGGTATTTTGGGGTGGTTCCCGGGACGAACTGGGAGACGAACCCGAACGCGATGCACTCGATCTCGCGGGACACGATCTACACGAACGTGGGGCTGCTGCCGGACGGGGATGTGTGGTGGGAAGACAAGACGAAGGAGCTGCCGAAGGAGTGCATCGGCTGGACGGGGCAGGCGTGGCATCCAGGGTGCGGGCGGAAGGCTGCGCATCCGAATGCGCGGTTCACGACGCCGATGGCGAACAATCCGGTGCTGGACGGGGCGGTGCACGATTCGGCGGGTGTGCTGGTGTCGGCGATCATCTTTGGGGGTCGGCGGTCACGGACGATTCCGCTGGTGTATCAGGCGTTCAACTGGGTGCATGGGGTGTATGTGGGGGCGACGCTGGGTTCGGAGACGACTGCGGCGGCGACGGGGCAGATCGGCGTGGTGCGTCGGGATCCAATGGCGATGCTCCCGTTCATTGGCTACAACATCCGCGATTACCTGATCCACTGGTGCCGGATGCGGAAGAAGATGAAGGATTGTCCGCGGGTGTTCAGCGTGAACTGGTTCCGGAAGAACGACCAGGGCCAGTTCATGTGGCCGGGGTACGGGGAGAACATGCGGGTGCTGAAGTGGATCATTGACCGGTGCCATGGTCAGGCATATGGGGTCGAATCGCCGCTGGGGTGGATGCCGCGGACAGAGGACATCGAGTTGGATGGGTTAGGGCTAAGCCGGCAGGATTTGGAGGCGGTCCAGGCGATCAACCCGCCGGACATCAAAGCGGAGTTGATGAGCCAGGAGGAACTGTTCCTGAAGATGGCGGCGGACCTGCCCAAGGAGATGATCTTTGAGCGAGAGTTGCTGGTCAGCCGGCTTTAAGCGGCGGTGGAGCGGGTGATTTTTCGGGGGCGTTTATGATGGGGAGAGAAGTGTACGCCCGGTCCGCGGGGCGCTTAGACAGGTTATTTTCCAGAACCGTTGAGGCGATTATTATACGGGTACGGCAGTCGCTTTAGGATTAGGCGGCGGGGTTGTCCTATGGAGTGTTCTGCCACCAGTTCATGCGGTATTATGGTGAGGCGATGGATGCTTGGCACCGCCAGGAATGGCCCGTGTTGCGGGTTGAAGGTGGCGTGGGCGGTTTTTGGTTGGGCGTGAGGCAATAGTCTATGTTTTCAGTCGTTATATGAATGGCGGCCGGAATGCGTTCGATGAGTGTACAGGGCCGTGAGGAAAGACTGCCGGTCGCGGTAAGCGATGAGGCGCTGGTTGAGCAGATGCGTACGGGAACGGAGCCTGCAGGCGAAGAACTGGTTCGGCGGTATTACCGGCCGTTGACACGGTACTTACACCGCCTGTGCGGCAGTGAGCAGCTTGCGGAAGAGCTGCACCAGCAGACTTGGCTGAGCGTGCTGGAGCACGTATCGAGGTTTGACGCATCCGCGGGCAGCGGCGGATTTAAAGCTTGGGTGTTTCGGATAGCGACCAACAAGGCAAATGACCATTGGCGGTCGCATGGCCGGGAGAAGGCGGCAAAGAGTGGGCTGAGGCTGCTGACTGAGGAGGAGGCCCCGGAGGCGAGTTTCCGGCTGGAAGCCAGCGAGCAGGAGCGGAAGCTGCAAGAGGCGATCGATCAGCTTCCGGCGAACCAGCGGGAAGTGCTGCTGTTGAGGTATTACGGGAACCTGAAGTTCGTGGAGATAGCGGATTTAGTTGGCTGCCCGCTGAATACGGCGCTTGGCAGAATGCACAAGGCGATGTTGAAGCTCAAGAGTCTCATGGACACTGGAGCGGACGATGGCGAGTGTGATGTACAAACTCGGGAGCAATGAGGCGGTGCTGCTGATGTACCTGGCCGACGAACTGCCGGCCGAGGACCGCGCCGAAGTGGAGCAGATGCTGGCGAGCGACGAGTCGCTGCGCCGGCAGTTGTCGGCGGTTGGCGACCTACAGGCGAGCGTGACTGGTCGGCTGGATGACGTGGAGATCGCGAAGCCGGCGAGGGTAGACGAAGCCGCCGTGGGCCGCGCTCTGAGGGAGATGAGGCGGTATCGGTTGGAATGCGCGGCGAGGCCGACGGTTGAGGTGGCAGTTCGGCGGCGTTGGCCGAAGTGGTCTTATCCGATCGCGGCGGCAGCGGCGTTGGTGTTTGTGCTGATCGGGCTGTGGGGCGTGGGGGTAGTGAACTTTGGTCCGGATGTGCCTAATTCCAGCGCCGTGTCGCCGGTGGCGCCGGATGACGATATTCTGAACCAGTTGGCGTTGAACGAGGGTTGGCCGTTCGGCCCGGTCGGAGGGACGGGCCTGGATGAGGCAACCCGTCGTGCTGATGAATTGCAGGCGAGCGACGATGATGACGGGCTTCTGCTGATGCTGTGAACAAGGACGGGATACCTATGGTTAGAAAAGCCGCCTTGATGGTTTTGTGTCTTGCACCGATTATTGCGTTGGCGGGGCCGACAACTCGATCGGCGGAGCCTGGAAAGGCCAGAGCGGTGAGACGACCGGAGTTGTTGCGGGAGAGCGATTTTGAGCAGGCGATTGAGTTCTTCAGGGTCCATTCACCGCAACGGTATGCCGCCTTTATGGCGATGAACGATGAGCAGAAGGAGAAGGCGAGGCCGGCGATCTTGTCGCGGTACCATACGTTCAACTGGCTGACCGGCGATAACGCGAACATCAGGGTGTTGAAGCTGCGGCAGGTCAAGCTCGAGGACGACATTTTCGGAATCAAAAAGCGACTGGACGCGGTTCCCGAAGGGCTTGCCAATAAGAAAAATGAGCTGCAGGAGGAGTTGCGGCGGAAGGTGACGGAGCTGGTTGAGGCGCGGATCAAGGAGCGGACGGATCGTATTGAGCATCTTGAGGGGCTGCTCAAAGTGGAGAAGGTGAAGCTGGAGACGGATCTCAAGCAGAAGGACAAGTTGGTCGAGTCGCGGTATCAGGAGGTTTTGGCGGCGAAGGACTTGGCGGCACAGCATCGGCCGAAAGCACCCAACGCAGAACGCCCTCCGCGGCCGGTGCGGCGAGATCGGTAGGGGGGCAAATACTGTTTTCTGACAAAGGCTCACGGAAAAAACCGTGGGCTTTGCTTTGCGCGGCCAGCGCGGGGGGGAACAAGCCGGATCGCGAGATGCAACTGGGGGCGATCCAGGTGGCATTGGGATTGCACATCGACGAGAAGCGCCGGTGAAGAAAAGCAAGGCCGCCCCTCCGGCGGCCTGTGGCATCCTTGCGCGTATTGTGGAATGGCTTAGAGCGGTGGTCGCATGAGCGTAGCGAGCAACGTGTAGCCGCCGTCTTCAGGCGTTATACGAACGGCGGCTGAAGCCGCCCCTACGACCGCTACACCGAGCCGAGGACCGCTCTAGTAGACGACGGCCATGGAGTCTTCGATGGCTTCAATGACTTGGCGGACGTGGAAGGGCTTTTTGAGGAAGCCGTCGAAGCCATCGGCGAGTAGGCCCTTGGCTTCTTCGTCGGTCATTTTGCCGCTCATGGCGATGACTTTGGTAAGTTGCAGATCGGAATTGGTCTTGACCTGGCGGGCGACCTCTCGGCCGTCGATGTCGGAGAGGTGCATGTCAACGAGCATGACGTGGGGGCGGAAGCGTTCGGCGATGACGCCGGCCTCGAAGCCGCTCGTGGCGACCTCGACTTCGTACTTGGCTTCGTCCTCGAGGATTCTTTCGAGGACTTCGACGATGTCCTGCTCGTCATCGACGATGACAACGCGGGTAGCGCCGGTCATGAGGCCGTTGAGCGGCATGTTATGCTGCTTCATGAAGCGTATGAGCTGGTTGAGGGGGATGCGGCGGTCTTTGCTGCCTGGGATGCGATAGCCGCGAAGAGTGCCGGAGTCGAACCATTTGCTAACGGTGCGTGGTGCGACGTTGCAGATCTTGGCGACCTCGCCGGTGGTCAGGACATCCTTCATCTTGGTGGTCATCACATTCTCTCCCATGGCCGCGGGTTTGGCGGCGTCAGATACTGTGTGGGGTCGTCCTCTGCCGAGTTGGTTCCGCAGAGAGACGTTCTACCCACCTTTGTAATATCGACAGGTCTGATACGAGCTTTAGACTACCTCTGCGAACTGTGCGGATAAGGATAACAGGTCGGGTAATTCGGACGTTAGCAGGTTTGCGGGCGGGGTTGGAGACACGTTGACAACGGCGGACCGATGGGTGAAAGGCGAGAGTCCTATAATCAGTTGTCTATTGCATTTTTCCGCTTGGTGGTATGCTGGGATGCGGTGGCGGTGGTTGGGAACACGCGGCAGATGATGGAGAACATTTCAGGGGTCAATCTATGCATATTCTCTATGTCCATCAGAATTTCCCCGCTCAATTCGGGCACATTGCGCGGCACCTGGTGCAGAATCTCGGTTGGCGATGCACGTTTGCGAGTGAGACGCCTGCCGGGGTCGTCGACGGGATCGAGAAGATCAGTTACAAGCTGGCAGGGGGCGCCAACAAGCAGAATCACTTCTGCTCGCGGACGTTTGAGAACACCGTTTGGCACTGCGATGCTGTTTACCGGGCGATGAAGGCGAAGCCGATGATCAAGCCGGACCTGATCGTTGGCCATAGCGGGTTTGGCAGCACGCTTTTTCTGCGCGATCTGTATCCGGATGTGCCGGTGCTCAATTTCTTTGAGTACTACTATCACGCCCGGGACCCGCTGAGCGATATGGATTTTCGCAAGGACCTGGGGTGGGAGGTGCCGGAGCAGAACTACCTGCGGTCCTACTGCCGGAATGCGATGATCCTGCTGGACCTGCAGTATTGTGATGCGGGCTACATTCCAACGGAGTTTCAGCGGTCGCGATTCCCGCTGGAGTATATGCCGAAGCTGGAGGTGGTCTTCGACGGTGTTGATCGAAGCATTTACCACGGCCATGAGGACCAGCTTCGACCGCCGCCGGACAAGAGGGGAATGCGGACGATTGCCGAGGTGGAGGTGCCTGCGGGCACTCGCGTGGTGACGTATGTGAGCCGGGGGTTTGAGTCGATGCGGGGGTTCGATGTTTTCATGCGATCGGCCAAGCTGATTGCGCAGCAGTATCCGAACGTGATTTTCTTTGTTGTGGGCACGGATCGCATCGCGTATGGCGGGGATGAGAACTACATTCCCGGGCACAAGAGTTTTAAAGAGTGGGCGCTTGCGCAGGAGCAATACGATCTGTCGAAATTCGTGTTCACGGGCCGGGTCACGCCGGTGCAACTGGGGCGGATCTTGGCGGCGAGCGATCTGCACATTTACCTGACGGTGCCGTTTGTGCTGTCGTGGAGCATGATGGACGCGATGAGTTGCGGCGCGGTGGTTCTGGGGTCGCGTACGCCGCCGGTTGAGGAGATGATTCGGGAAGGCGAGAACGGGCTGTTGGCCGACTTCTTCAGCCCTGAGGATTTTGCCAGCAAGGCGGTGGAGGTGTTGAAAGATCCGGCTGCGTACCGTCCGCTGGGTCGAGCGGCGGAGCAAATGATCGTGGAACGGTATAGCCTGGAGGCGGTGCTGCCGCGGATGCTTGATCTGTACGAACGAACGGCCAACGGGAAGCCGAAGCCTGCGCATCAGCGTTCGGGCGATGGGAGAGGCGTTGTGACTTCATCCGTGCGCCAACCGTCTCGGTCACCGTTTCGCGGGTGAGAGGCGGAGAAGCCGGGTGGGTGTGCGGGCGGGGACGGCGATGCGGGAGTGCGTATTGTGGTTAGGTGGGGACGCAGAAGAGGGGGTACTGGTCCGTGAAACCGCAAGGAGACAGCCGGAGCGTTCGGAGAAGGGGACTGTGATACTGTAATGGCCAGAGTCCAGGCATGTTCTGAACGAGGTGGGTCGTTCGCATGGTAGTTGGGAAGGCGGCTTTTCTAATAGCGGGTGGTCAGGGGTAAGCGGGCAAGCAAGAGCACACATGAGTTAAGAAGTGACGAACCACGAACGAGTAATCGTGAGGGGCAGAGAGGGGCCGCAGTGGCGATTTGGGCTTGGGTCAATAGTCCCATTTCTGTCTTAATTCTAGGGCGATGGAATTACCAAATGCACATGCATGTGTAAGGCCAAGCGTGATATTGAATTATAGTGGATCTATGTAAAGAAGTGGGATAGGCGGGATTAATGGAGCCACGGGGAATCGAACCCCGATTTGCTGAATGCGATTCAGCCGTCATCCCGTTAGACCATGGCCCCGGGTTTTTCGGAGATCTTAGCCATGGCGGCGGGTTCGTCAAGCGCGGTGTGACATGAGTACTCTTGGACAAATGGCTTCAGATGAGTAATTGTCACGGAAATGTCATTTTCGTCTGATATTCTGGAGTCCGCTGTTGGGTCAGAGTGGAGAGTGGCTTCGCATGTCTGCGAGGCAGGCTCCCCGAGGCAGTGTTGTGTGCCGGTGTATGTAGCGCGTGCGGCGTTGTCGGCATGGGCGGAGGAAGTGTTTGTCTGCACGGGCGCAGGAGCGTGTGCATGCGGCCTGCCCAACAAGGTGAAAGGGCAGTGTCTACTTTTCTGGAGGCTATGGCTATGTTGAAGCAGGAACAAGGAGTGACGGAACAGGATCTGGACCAGCTTTCTTCGCTCTTCAGGCTTCTGTCGGACAAGACCCGTTTGAGCATTTTGCTGCATCTGGCGGAAGGCGAGAGGAACGTTACAAATCTTTGCGATGAGTTGGGGCTCCCCCAGCCGACGGTGAGCCATCACCTGGGCCTGCTGCGGATGAACAACGTGGTGGGCAATCGCCGCCACGGCAAGCAGGTGTTCTATGCCTTGAACGGCAATGAGAATGATGGGCAGAACGTGATGGCGTTTGCGGTGCAGAATCTAGCGGTGCAGGTAACGCCGCGGGTGAAGTAGAGGTTGCACCGGGTGTGCCGGAGCAAGTCCGTTCAATCGGAAGCCGGCTGGATATCTGCCGTTGGGGCGGGCAACTGCGTCCGCTCCAACGGCTCTTCTGCCGTAACTTCCCCCCACTCAAAGTGCATTTGACGCTGTAATCGCCGATAGGAAACCGCTGTTTGAGGTTTCAAGATATAGCCTGTACTAATGGGCATATTTTCGGACAATTACTTTTCTCCATCCGTCGTGAGTGTGTTATATAGTGGCCTGTATATACGTCGAGACCAACCGCCTCCACCGTCACAGCAAGACCTACCGCACCGTCACCGTCCGCGAATCCTTTCGCGCCGATGGAAAGGTCAGGCACCGAACCCTTGCCAACATCACCGATCTGCCGGATCACGCCATCCAGGCCATCCAGCAGGCGCTGCGGCTGGGCCACGCAC
>JAPLNB010000319.1 GCA_026693085.1 Planctomycetota bacterium
CAACCTCTTCGGCGACCGCGAAATGATCCGCGACCGAGCCGCCAAAATGGCCTTGACCCTGCTCCGCTACCACCTCCTCAACCACCCCCTCCCCGTCTAACTCCCCGCCACCTCTGCCTATCTGGCAGCCCCCTCCACCTCGCCCGCCAGCTTTGGCAGGCATCCCCTTCGCCATTCCCCTGTTCCCCCATTCTTCGTGCCCTTCTATCTATTTGTAAATAAAAAACTTACATTCACATCTTCCTCCCCTACCCCCCGGCACGCCCCTTGTTATATCCCTCTCGGGTTTTAGCCGCGTATTTCGGCTGGGTGCCTATGGTTCAGACTGACTCATCATCCCGGTTCACCGTCCTCCTGCCCATCGAGCAGGAAGGGTGGCACCGCACCATCGTCGGCCTGCTCGAGCCCCAGGGCGTCCAGACCATCCTCGCCCACTCCGGCCGCGAAGCCCTCGACTTCATCGAGAACACCTCCCTACACGCCGTCGTGCTCGACATGCAAATGCCCGGCCTCGGCGGCCTTCAGATCCTCAAACTCATGCGCGAACTGGGAAAAACCATCCCCGTCGTCCTCCTTGCCGAACGACTCAGCAACTATCTGCTCCGCGAAGCCCTCAGCATGCGCGTTTTCAGCGTCCTCAGCAAACCCGTCGACTTCAACCTCCTGCTGGATGCGCTTGCCCGCATCATCCGCCGCTACCACGAAAACCGCTGGCCCATCGAACCCCGGGAAACCAAAGGATGACAAACGAGACTCGCTCGCATCGGAACCCAAACAACACCTGGGAACAACAACCAGATGATCGTCAATCAGTTGTTGCCGTCGCCGTCCGTCGCGGCTGGCAACTGACCATTAACAACGAACAACGGACTACAAATAACCAACTATTGGGTTTTTAAAAGGAGCATCAGCAATGGCTAAGTTGCGTCCCCTCGGCGACAAGGTCCTCATCAAGCGGGTCGAAGCTGAGACCAAGACCAAGTCCGGCATCGTTCTTCCCGACACCGCCAAGGAAAAACCGAAACGCGGCAAGGTCCTCTCCGTCGGCGAAGGAAAGCGACTCGAGGATGGCACTCGCTCACCAGTCACCGTCAAGAAGGGTGACGAAGTCATCTTCGCCAGCTACGCCGGCACCGAACTCAAGGTCGATGGCGAAGAACTCATCATCATGGCCGAGGACGACATCCTCGCCGTCGTTGAGTAGGGAGTCGTCAGCCGTCCGTGGTCCGTAGTCCGTTGCTGGACTGCCGGGCCACGCTTTCCACAACTGACAACGGACCACTGACAACTGGCAGATAAGGAGAATTACAATCATGGCTGCTAAAAAAATCGCTTTCGATCAAGAGGCCCGCGAGGCCATCCGTCGCGGCATCGCTAAACTCGCCCGCGCCGTCAAAGTAACCCTCGGCCCCTCCGGCCGAAACGTCGTTCTCGAAAAATCCTTCGGTTCGCCCACCGTCACCAAGGACGGCGTCACCGTCGCCAAGGAAATCGAACTTGAAGACGCCTACGAAAACATGGGCGCACAGATGGTCAAGGAAGTCGCTTCCAAGACCTCTGCCGTCGCCGGCGACGGCACCACCACCGCCACCGTCTACGCCGAAGCCATCTATACCGAAGGCCTCAAAAACGTCGCCTCGGGCGCCAACGCCTCCCAGATCCAGCGCGGCATCAACAAGGCCGTCGAGGCCATGGTCGATGAACTCGCCAAAATGTCCAAAAAGGTCGATTCCTCCAAGGAAATCGCACAGGTCGGCACTTCCTCCGCCAACCAGGACGCCCAGATCGGCAAGATGATCGCCGACGCAATGGACAAGGTCGGCAAGGACGGCGTCATCACCGTCGAAGAAGGAAAGTCCCTCGACACCAACGTCGAACTCGTCGAAGGCATGCAGTTCGACAAGGGCTTCCTCTCCCCCCATTTCGTCACCGACCCCGGCGCCATGCAGGCCGTCCTCGAAGATGCTTACATCCTTATCCACGAAAAGAAAATCGCCTCCGCCCGCGATTTGGTGCCCCTGCTCAGCAAGGTCGCTGAGTCCGGTAAGCCCATCCTCATCGTTGCCGAGGATCTCGAAGGCGAAGCCCTCGCCACCCTCGTCGTCAACAAGCTCCGCGGCACCATCCGCGTTGCCGCCGTCAAGGCCCCAGGCTTCGGCGACCGCCGAAAATCCATGCTCGAAGATATCGCCATCGTCACCGGTGGCACTGCCATCTTCGAGGAGCTTGGCTGCAAGCTCGAAAACATCGAGATCTCCCAGCTCGGCCGCGCTAAGAAAATCCTGATCGATAAGGACAACACCACCATCATCGAAGGCGCCGGCGATGAAAAGGCCATCAAGGGCCGCATCGAGCAGCTCAAAAACGAAATCGAAAAAACCACCAGCGACTACGACAAGGAGAAGCTCCAGGAGCGCCTCGCCAAGCTCGCCGGCGGCGTTGCCGTCATCAAGGTTGGCGCTGCCACCGAAGTCGCCATGAAGGAAAAGAAGGCCCGCGTCGAGGACGCCCTCCACGCCTGCCGCGCCGCCGTTGAAGAAGGCATCCTCCCTGGCGGCGGTGTCTCCGTCATCCGCGCCGCAGCGAAGGTCTTCAAGAACGTCCTGAAAAACGCGGACAACGACGACCAGAAGCTCGGCGTCGAAATCATCCGCCGCGCCGTCGAAGCCCCGATCAAGCAGATTGCCGAAAACGCCGGCGTCGATGGCTCCGTCGTTTGCCAGAAGGTCAAGGAAAGCAGCGAGCCTAACTTCGGCTACAACGCCCTGACCCACGAATACGGCGACCTGATGAAAATGGGCGTGATCGTTCCGACCAAGGTCGAGCGTATCGCGCTGCAAAACGCCGCCAGCATCGCCAGCCTCCTCCTGTCGACCGACGCGATCGTCAGTGAGATCAAGGAAGACAGACCCGAACCCGCCGGCGCCCCCGGCGGCGGCATGGGCGGCATGGGCGGTGGAATGTACTAACTGATTCTCATGAGTCGGCCGGCGAATAGCCGGCCGATTCTCTTTCTGGAACCCATGGTCGCGGGATAGAATGATGGGAGACGACATGGATTGGCCGGAGTGGTGGCTGTGGGAGCTTGATCTGCCTTCGCCACACTTGGCCAAACGCATGCTTGATCGCGGGTTCAATGATCTGGACCTGCGCGAGATGCTTGAGCAGGCCGTGGATCTGCGGCCAAATCACGAGCCCGGTCGATGGGTCGTGGAAACGAAGTGGAACGCCGTGCCTTGGGAGGTCATTGTCGAGCCGCTGAACAATGAGCAACGCTTGCTGGTCGTGACGGCGTATGCTCTGGAACCGCCGAGGTGAGCCATGAAGAAGTCTTATCTTGAGGTGACCTACCGCAACGGCAAGCCATTGGCCGCATACCTCTATCTGCCCCGCCGCCCCGGTGACAAGAGCGTCCGCACGGAGAAGCGCCAGGGCGGTATTGTGGTGGATTATGCCGCTGATGATCGCCCCATCGGCATCGAGATCACCTCTCCAACCAGCGCCAGCCTGGGCGCCATCAATGAAATCGTTTCCCTCGTGGACGAGCCAGCCCAGCCCGCTGACCTTGCGCCGCTGGGCAGAGTGGCATGATCCGGCCGGCTGGCTCACCCCAGCCAGCCTCCTCCTGACGACCGACGCGATCGTCAGTGAGATCAAGGAAGACAGACCCGAACCCGCCGGCGCCCCCGGCGGCGGCATGGGCGGCATGGGCGGCGGAATGTATTAGGCCCGTCTCGCTTGTGGTAGACTCTACGGGGCCAGGCGTACGAAAGCGCCTAGTCCCTCTTTGTGTCCATAGTGCGACCAATGCGATCAACGAATGCCCGACTTCGTCCTCCACTAAACAAGCTCTCGTTTGGTGCGATCCAGAATGCGGCGTTGCGGCTTCTTGTGTCCATAAACCGTAGTCACAAGTTGGTGCGTCACGCCATAGACATAGGCATGACCGCCAAGGAAGACATAGAGCAATCGCTTCTCGGCATGGACACTCTTCGTGGCGCTATCGTTCTGTTGCACGCAGGTTTGGAGGAGTTCGTCCGTGCCATCGGGCGGGAACTGCTGCCAGATGCTGGTGAGCACTCGCTGGACAATATCCCCTTGGCCAGCGATACCCCGCAACTCCACGCGGGCAAGTACCAACTGGGGAGCCTCGCGAGGCACTTAGATAAGACAGTACGTGACCTTGTGCGAGAATCAGTAAAGTTGTACCTTTCCCGGCGAACGTTCAACTCAGCGAGCGAGATATGCGCGTTCCTGGAAGACTGCGGCGTCGATGCTTCAGCATTTAGGGCATACGTGGATGACATCGATGCCCTGACGAAGCGGCGCCACAGTATTGTGCACCAATGTGACATGGAACCCTGCGACGGTACGGCGGCTGCAAGGTTTGCTGCTTGGCCTGCCGGTAGCCTTCAGCGTACGGCCAGATGGCCTTGCGCCGTGCGCCTGTTCTCTCTTAATGTTCTTCTAGCACTTGCGCCCGACGCGGGAAAAGCAGCTATCCAGCACGAGATCTCCCAGAGTGTCCAGCAGATGCGGGAGGCTGAAAATAGCGCAAAGAGCCTGTTGCATGGGTACGCCACCGGCGAGTACCAGGTGGGACACATGCAGCGAATGCTTGGGATTTGTCCCCCGGGGCCTCAAGGGCAGAGGAAAAAAGCAACGTAGGCTCCGCAAGAGAGGCGCCGAATACGATGATTCGCCGCCACCCTCTCCCCGCTCTCTTGCGGACGCTCCCCCAACTTGGAACCGTTGCCATCTCGCCATCGCCTCCCCCGCGGCTGATGGTGATGGGCGTCGAAGCCATGAGGAGAAGAAAATGTGTATAAAGGTGAGACTCGCCGCTCGTCCTCCCCAGCAGGCGGCGCGTCATCGCCCGATTGTCCTCGCAACTGGCTCTCTCAACCCGTACAATTCCTTGTTATGCCCCGCGTGTACCTCGAAACCAGCTTCGTCAGCGCTTGTGTCAGCAACCGGACTGACGCGGCGAGCATTTATCGCCGTGAAGCCAGCCGGGACTGGTGGCAGGCTCAGGGACCTCGCCACGAGCTATTCGTCTCTCTGGCAGTGCTCGCTGAATTATCTGCGCCAGCTTACCCCATGAGCCGCGAAGCACTCGATTGGGTCATGAACATCCCGTCGTTGGAGATTGATGAGGAGGTCCGCGGGTTCGCGGAGATACTCGTTCGCGAACGCGTCATGCCATCTCCTGTTGCCGGGGACGCGATCCACGTCGCCGTCGCGTGCGTGCACGACTTGGACTATCTGCTCTCGTGGAATGTCCGGCATCTGGCCAACCCCAACAAGCTCACTCATCTCCGCACCATTTGTGTTCGTGTCGGCTATCTTCCGCCGCGCATTCTCACGCCCGATTTGCTCTGGGAGGACCCCGATGAACTCAGCTAATCCCCAACCGCGTCCCGATCCGCTCATCGATGAAATCCGCGAGATTCGTCGTCAGCTTTCCGAAGCCCATGGCAACGATGTGCGCCAGCTTTGCGATTATCTCCGCGAGCTGCAGGACCGTCAGCCGCCGCACATGATCCGCCGCCTGCCGCGCCGGCCGTCGGCCTCTCAACCGCATTAGTCTACTCACCCACCGCTTGGCCTTTAGTGGAACTGTCGCCACCTGGCAAACGTCCATCAATGCGCAGTGATGTAGGGTCTGCAAGAGAGCCGCCGACCCTCGTCATTTGCCGCATCACTTTCCCGGCTCTCTTGCGGACCACTTCTCAACCGCGTGACAACCGCCACCTCGCCAACCCCTTCCTCCGGGATAGAATAGAGGATACGTGCGAGCAGTCCTGTAGGGTACGCTTCAGCGCACGTTCGCCGGCTATGCGAGGTGAGACATGAAGAAGTCTTATCTTGAGGTGACCTACCGCAACGGCAAGCCATTGGCCGCGTACCTCTATCTGCCCCGCCGCCCCGGTGACAAGAGCGTCCGCACGGAAAAACGCCAGGGCGGTATTGTGGTGGATTATGCCGCTGATGATCGCCCCATCGGCATCGAGATCACCTCTCCAACCAGCGCCAGCCTGGGCGCCATCAATGAAATCGTCTCCCTCGTGGACGAGCCAGCCCAGCCCGCTGATCTTGCGCCGCTGGGCAAAGTTTCGTAGCGTATGCTTCAGCACACCACTCTCCTCCCCACCCCCCACGCCCCTCCCCACCAATCCCCCTTATCAAATATCAACTCCCCACCATCTCGCACCGCCGCAACCCCCCGCCCGGCCAGTTCTTCCGCCTCGTGCCCCCTTGAAGTTGTCCAGCTGAAAGCGTGCCTAAGATGTTGATGCGCCACGGCTCAGGCCAAGCACAAGGAGTTGGTCATGGACGACCTGAGCCATTTCTGTTGTCAAAATCCCCGCTGTGTGGCCTGCG
>JAPLNB010000320.1 GCA_026693085.1 Planctomycetota bacterium
GTTCGCGAGTATGGCCCGCTGGTGTGGAAGACCGCCTATAGGCTCCTGCCCAGCGAGGCTGATGCGGCCGATTGCTTCCAGGAAACGTTCATCTCGGCCATGGAAGCGTCCTGCCGAAGCCCGGTGAGACACTGGGCCGGAAAGAGCCCGACGCCGGCGGCGGACGCGGGCGTGGCGGCGGGAGGGATGGAGCAAGGCCCGGGCGAGCAACCCAAGGGGCACGGCCGCAACGGCGCGGATGCCTACCACGGCGTCAGAAGAGTCCGGGTGCCGTTGGCGGAGCGACGGCTACAGCGGCGGGCGGTGGCAGCGGTACTGCGGAATCGGGTGCGGCGGGGGCAGGGACGCCAATCGTTCCGGACGAGACGATGGCACCGCCATCGGCATCGGACCAAACCCCGGGGAAGTGATGGGGTGCGGCGGTTGGAGGTCGGTTGGCAGAATTGAAGAGCAGGAAAAGCGGAAGGCTGCCAGTGGAGTGAATGTGTGAGGTTTGCCGCGGATGCGATCAGATGGATAGGCACCCGTAGCTCAATTGGATAGAGCATCGGTCTTCGGAACCGAGGGTTACAGGTTCAAGTCCTGTCGGGTGCGTTTCGGGTGAGCTTAGCCGAGTCCGCGAGTTGCGGACACCTGCCGGCAGGTGCCCGGCCCCCCCTAAACTCCCCCCCAAAACCACCCTTTTCTCCTCCCAAAACCACCCTTTTCTCCCCCATTTCTCCCCCGCCAGACCCCCTGTTTGGTTTTGGGGGCCTTTGAATTGGCTAGGGGTTAGGCGGGAGGAATGGCGAATTTCGAAAGCCGCATGGCGACGCGAAGGCATCCGGAGAACGCTATTCGGTTGTGAAAGAGCATACGACTATGGCGTAGTACGATCGGGCGAGACTTTTGTTCGCCCGTGTTTAGGTGTTTGGCGTCTTCTTGTGTGTGGTTGTTCACTGGGGTTGGCTGGCGAAAGGCGGGGATGGGATTACATGTCTTGCCGGCATGGCGTCGCCGAAATGACTTGCGCCCCCTCTCTTGGCCTTCCCTTTCTAAAAAGACTCCCGACCGCGTTTCCAGACTCCGAGCGCTTTTCTAGACTCTTTTCCCGACTCTTAACATGGTTTCTGACCCTGTTTCTTGTCCCGTTTTCTTGTCCTCGGATCAAGTCGTCCCCGGCGTGGTCCCAGTGCCGTCTCCGCCAAAGAGAGGCAGCTGAACGGATGCGGGCGTCGTCGGTGCATCATCAGGCACAGTCGACGGGGCAAAAAGAAACTCCGACGTGGGATCGTGCGACTTGAACCGCTGCTGGGCAAGTTCGCGATTGAGGACGGCATAGCAGTACACACAGCCGTGAGGGCACGTGTCGTATTCGCCGATGTCGCGAGAGGCGTAGCAGCCACATTCTTTGCGCCCCCCCCGGAGATCGGCGCGAATCGACTTGCCGCTCACGTCGCGCAGCCGATCCGCGTCAATGCACCGTGCGTCGGCCGCACCCTCCACCAGGAAGTCCCGCTGGGAGCAGACGGACAACTGCATGTCGTGGGCTCGTGCGATGGCGACAAACTGAGAAGCCAACTGCCGCTTCGCTTCCACGCTGGGGTCGTCCCACTGGAAGCCGAACGTCTCCGCCGCCCAATTCATGTTGCGGAGTGTCTTCTGATAGAAGTGGACGAATGAGATCACGACCTCGTCAGTGGCACCCTGCAGGTCGCGGCAAAGCGACTCGAAATTGCGGAGATGGAAGTCGATGGGTGTGAGCGACGAGATGACGATGGTGTCATAGCGCCAGACCCCGACACGAGGTCCAAATTCCTCGCTGATCTTTCGCATGTGGTCAACGCTTTTGCGGGCGTTTACCACCGAGTATTCCAGCGCCTTCGGGTACGCATTGATGGTGTGCTGCACGACGAATGGGAATCCCCGGTCCTTCACCTCGCGAAGATGCGGCAAGAACGGGCCGATGTTCTTCGTCCAAAACACGAAGCCATCTGTCTCCGGGTGATCCAGCGGCACACGAATCACCTGGCGGTTGTACGGGTTGACCATCTTACAGTACCCGGCGCGAAGACGGTTCATGAACCATTTGCCGTAGAACGTGGGGATGTCCGTCTTGTAGCTGGCCGAGATAATCATGAGGCTGCACCTACGGCTTTGTTACCACGAGCCAGAATACTGTTGGGTCCCGGTACATGTCCGTGAAGAATCTGACTCGTGGATTGCCGAGAACGTTGTTCAACATCGTACCCATGTCGGCGGTCTGCTCATCGCCATCGAGCGTGCCCCTGAATGTGTGAGCTCGGACGGTTACACCGAACAGGTCGCTGAACAAAGCCACGACGTCGTTCATGAATGTGGGGTTCTTCTCGAGCCTGTCAATCACGACAAACACGCAACCTGACGCCGCCACCGAATGCAGATGCTTCAGCGTCTTCTTAAGATTTGGCAGCTTCGTCTTGCGCTCACTGAACAGGTAGTTGAAGACGATGATGTTGGCGCGACCAAACTGGTATGCGTAGCTCTTGAACGCACTGGCGTCAGTCGCATCCAAGGGCAAAAGGACTGGGGCAATCACCAGGCACGCGTGTTTCTCGTCCTTCAGCGTCTTGCGTAGTTCGTCTTCCGAAGCATCTGCAAGCTGCTGCCAAGTCTCCGCCCATTGGGGAACCAAATCAAGAACTGTAAATACGACTTTGCGGGGAAACCCTAAGCGGCATTGGAGTAAGTATTTGACCAAGCCGAGCAGTTCGGTTCCAGGCCCACCACCAACTGCGCAGATCTCCAACTTCCCGTCGACCGACGCGCGAACCACGGAACGCAGTTCGCCGGATTCGCGGACGACAAGTTCAAACAGGGTCGCATTCGCCGTGGCGTGACGATAGAGGTAGCCGAGCCGACAGAGCGCATCGTGGTATTTTATCTGGGGCTCATCTTTGCGGTATTCCGTGGAGGTCTTGTCGATTTGTTCGCGGATTTGCGAAAGGACGGTGGAAACGGTCTCCCCGTGCTCCGTTGCATAGGTGTCAACAGCCTGTTCCAGAACGCGACGTACGAGGTCAATGTACAAAGCGAACTCCTGACCCAACGCCGAATCAGTGGCGGCCGCAGCGTGGCGAGAATCTCCACGGGTAGGATGGCGCAGGCGGTCACCGGCGGATTGGTCAGGACATTTTCTCAGATTTGCCTCTCGCTCCCCAGCACAGTGTACGCTGTTCGCTCCACTGGAGCCTCGCGGATAAAGCCCGCACTACAAACCCAAACGCAATTGCCCTGACTTGCCGCTGGCGTGAAGGCGTACGGTGCGCTCGCGGTGGAAGCGATTCTCGATCATGCAGGTCGCTTAGAAAGCATACGGGAATAAGCAAGTCAATACTGGAATAAGCAAGAAAAGAACCCTCGTTCTCACGTGGAAAACGAGGGTCTTGATGCGCCTGAGAGGACTTGAACCTCCACGACCTTACGGCCACAAGGACCTGAACCTTGCGCGTCTGCCAATTCCGCCACAGGCGCGAATCGAACGCACGCATTCTAGAAGAGGCGATCCCGCTGTCAACCTTCGTGGATACACAACGCAAGTCGGCAACCGGGCTATGGATAACTATATGAGGGTCCGAGCCGCTTTTTCCCGCGTCCTGCTGATTCTTGGCTTGGCTGCATCGCTTGCTACCGCAGACGATTGGCCGCAGTTCCAAGGCCCCACACGCACAGGCTCGTCCGTCGAGACCGGCCTGGCCCGCATTTGGGGCGAGCGTGGGCCAAAGATTCTCTGGACGGTCGATGTTGGCGCAGGTTTTGCCGGCGCGGCGGTACGCGATGGGCAGGTCTATCTTCTCGATCGCATCGGCGAACGGCAGGATGTGTTGCGCTGCGTTGATCTGGCCACGGGCCGTGAGCTTTGGACCTGCGCGTATGATGCTCCCGGTACCCTGCCGTATGCCGGCTCGCGGCAGGTGGCCACTGTGGATGAGAAGCTCGTTCTTGCCGTCGGGCCGTTTGGCCATCTGAATTGCTTTGACCGGAACACACACAAGATCGTCTGGTCGCATCATCTCGTCGATGACTTCAAAGACCCCGCCATTGACGACGGCCAGAAGCCTGCGACGCGCGCCGACAAGCTGGCGCGTGCCCAGCTTCCTCAGTGGGGTATGACGCAGAGCCCGGTTCTGTACAACGACGTGGTCATCGTCGGGCCGCAGACGCAGAAGGTCGGGCTTGCGGCCTATGACAAATCCACCGGGCAGCTACGCTGGACGAGCGCGTACATCGGCCGGAACTGGTACAGCCATGTCAGCGCCTATCTGACGGTGCTTTGTGGCGTGGATCAGGTCATTATGCTCGCACAGCCCAGCGATCCTGAGAAGTCGCCGGCCAATGCTCCGCCGGCCATCATCTCATCGACCGACCCGAAGACTGGGCGGATCCTTTGGCAGGCGCAAACCCCGCGGCCCTACAAGATCCCCATCCCTCAACCGCTGCGGATCGCCGACGATCGGCTGCTCATCACGGGCGGCTACGGCCTGGGGTGTCTCATCGTTAAGGCCCGCAAAGAGGCCGACAACTGGTCCATCGACATCTCTGGCACCAACACCATCGCCTCCCATATTCAAAGCCCCGTTCTCTACAATGACCACGTGTACGTGCAGAGTCACAAGGAGCACGGGGCAGCCAACAGCGGGCTGGTTTGCCTCGACCTTAACGGTCAATTCTGCTGGCAAACGGGGTCCAAGCTGCAATTCGACTTTGGCAGCTTCCTTCTGGCTGACGGCTTGGCGTTTGTCATGAACGGCAAGAATGGCGAGCTGAACCTCGTTGATGCCGACCCGCGTGGCTTCAAGATCCTCGGCAAGGCCAAGGTCCTTGACGCCGAAGGCGGTAATGTTTGGGCCCCGATGGCTTTGTCCGACGGCAAGCTGATCATTCGGGACCAACACAAGATGAAATGCGTGGAAGTCCGCAAGCCCTGACTCGTGGCTTCTCAGTTCGGCCTTTCCGCCGTATCATCAGGGTCTATGGCCGGTCACGACAAGAACAAACGCGCTAATCTCGCGCCCCGCATTGGTAACAAGCGCGCACTGCACGAGTATTTCATCACCGCCAAGCTTGAGTGCGGCATTGTTCTGGTCGGGTCGGAGGTCAAATCGCTCCGCTACGGGCGGGCTCATCTGCAGGAGGCGTTCGCCCGCATCGAAAGCGGCGAACTCATCCTCCATGGCTGCCACATTGAACCCTACGACCAGGCCAGCCTCTATAACCACCTGCCCATCCGCGACCGCAAGCTGCTGGTTCACAAACGCGAGCTGAAGCGGCTGGACGCCGAAACGCAGCAGCGAGGCACGACGCTGATCCCGCTGGCGATTTATTTCAAGGATGGAATCGCCAAGGTCGAGCTGGGCGTCGCTCGCGGGAAACAGGAGCACGACAAGCGCGAGACCATCCGAAAGAAGGAACAGGACCGCGAAATGCGCCGCATCATGAGCCGGCGGCAGTAGGGGGGGTATTGCGTGCGCTCCGACCCCACCGACATCCCCGACATCGTTGCCCACCGCGGCCTACACACCGATTGGCCCGAGAACTCGCTCGGCGCCATGAAGGCAGCCTGGAATGCCGGCTTCGAGTGGTGCGAGTGCGATATCCACCTCGCCGCCGATGGACAGCCCGTTGTCATTCATGACGAAACCCTCGACCGCACCACCACCGGTAGGGGGGCGGTGTCGAAATATTTCGGGGATGAGCTCCGCCAGCTCCATTTGTGGGACAGGTCGCGCAAACCTACCGGCGAAAAACTTGCGACGCTCGTGCAACTGCTCGATGCGATGCCCGCCGACGCCGGCCTGCTCATCGAGATCAAGCCCTCCCTCCAATTCCACGAGCTCCAATCCATCCTCCGCCTGATCAATGGCCGCCGCTGCATCCTCCAGTCTTTCAACCGACCCAATGTCGAAAAAGTGTCCCAATGCGACATCCGCACCCCTACCGCGTGGCTCGTTGACGACGCCGACAGTCTCATCTCCGACGGCCACGTCGTCCCCAGCCCCTTCACCTCTATCAACGCCGACTACCGCACCCTCAATGGCCCCGCCGTCCGCCTGCTGCACGAAGCCGGCAAGCGCGTCGGCGCCTGGACCGTCAACAAAGAGCTTGATATTCGCAGCATGCTGGCTATGGGCATTGACACGATCATCAGCGATCAGCCAGCCGCCGTCGCCCGCCTGATGTACGGCACCGGCTGACCCCGTGCAAATGTGGGTCGGCCAAACGGCCTTCTCTCGCGAGACAAACCGACTAAAATCGGGTAAACCAGCGTAATACCGATACGCGTGACCAAGGAAACAAATAGATGACTACGCCGAATTCGAAACAAGATACGAGACCCGCGGGCAACCCCCCGCATCTTCCTTCGCCTTCTGGCACCGACTTCATCCGCGAGATCATCAACCAGGACAACCAGACCGGCAAATGGGCCGGCCGGGTCGCGACCCGCTTTCCGCCGGAGCCCAACGGCTATCTCCACATCGGCCACGCCAAGTCGATCTGTCTCAACTTCGGCATCGCCGAGGAATACCGCGGCTCCTGCAACCTCCGCTACGATGACACCAACCCCGCCAAGGAAGAAGAGGAGTACGTTCGCTCGATCGAAGAGGATGTCCGGTGGTTGGGCTTCAAATGGGCCGGCCGGTACTGGGCTTCGGATTACTTCCAGACGATGTACGAATATGCCGTCGAGTTGATCAGGAAAGGCAAGGCCTACGTGTGCGATCTGAGTGCCGAGCAGGTCAGCCAGATGCGCGGCACCCCCACTCGCCCGGGCAAGCCAAGCCCCTATCGCGACCGCTCGGTTGAAGAAAACCTCGATCTGTTCGATCGCATGCGACAAGGCGAGTTTCCCGATGGTGGCAAGACCCTGCGCGCCAAGATCGACATGGCCTCGCCAAACCTGAACCTCCGCGATCCGATCATGTACCGCATCCTCCACGCTTCGCACCACAACACCGGCGACAAGTGGTGCATTTACCCGATGTACGATTGGGCCCATGGATTCGAGGACTCCGTCGAAAAAATCACCCACTCCATCTGCACGCTCGAGTTTGAGAACCATCGGCCGCTCTACGACTGGTTCATCGACGCCGTCAACGAAGGCCGCGCGCCCGGCTCTTCCTTCGGCCAGCAGATCTGGCACCCCCAGCAGATCGAATTCGCCCGCCTCAATCTGACCTACACGATCCTCAGCAAGCGCAAGCTCCTCACGCTCGTCAAAGAAGGCATCGTCCGCTCCTGGGACGACCCGCGCATGCCGACCCTCTCCGGCTTCCGCCGCCGCGGCTATACGCCGGAGGCGATTCGGGCATTCTGCAAGCACATTGGTGTCAATAAGGTAAATAGCACTGTTGATATCCAACTGCTGGAGTTTTTCCTCCGCGAGGATCTGAACAAGCGGTCCCCGCGCGCCATGGCCGTCATCAGGCCGCTCAAGTTGGTCATCGACAACTACCCTGAAGGTCAGACCGAATACCTCGATGCGGTCAACAACCCGGAAGACCCGGCCGCGGGGCTGCGCAAGGTTCCGTTCTCAAAGGTTCTGTACATCGAGCAGGACGATTTCCGACAGACGCCGCCGCCGAAATACTACCGCCTCCACCCCGGCAACGAAGTTCGGCTTCGCTACGCGTATTTCGTCAAGTGCACGCACGTGGTGAAAGATGCCGCCGGCAACATCACCGAAGTACACTGCACTTATGACCCGGCAACCCGTGGCGGGGACTCGCCGGACGGCCGGAAGGTCAAGAGCACCATGCACTGGCTCTCCGCACCGCACGCGCTGTCCACCGAGATCCGGCTCTACGACCACCTGTTCATCAAAGAGGACGCGGAGGACTACCCCGAAGGCGCCGATTGGAAGGTCAACCTGAACCCGAAATCCGAAGAAATTGTCAGTGCCTTTGTTGAACCCAGTGTCAAAGACGCCGCCCCAGGTGCCAGGTACCAGTTCGAGCGTCACGGCTACTTCTGCGTTGACCCGGACACCACGAAATCCGGTGTACTTACGTTCAATCGCACCGTCTCGCTGAAGGACACCTGGGCGAAGATCGCGAAGGCCCAGAAATAGCCGATGTTGCGGCCGACGGACAAGTCCAACGGCCGAATGCCGGAAACCCCACGCCTTCTGTGTATGGCAATGCGAGAGGACCCAATATGGCTCAGGCCAGGTTCAAAGAAGACGAGATCACTTACCAGCTTTTCGACATCAACCCCGCCGAGTTCTACAAGCGGCGGTTCCTGTATCCGCAGAAAGTACAGGCCGATCAAGAGGGCGACGCGGTGCGGGCCACCATCGGATATCAGAAGACCCAATTCGTGCTCGATGCAATCAAGGACGCCGACGACGGCGGCCGCCTCAGGATCCTGGAAGTCGGCTGTGGCTCCGGCATATATGGCGCCCGGGTGAAGCACTTCTTCCCTCATTCCCAGGTGCTCGGCATCGACATGAGCGACGATTGCATCGCGATGGCCAAGGAGAATGGCTACGACGATGCGGTTTGTTCCGACGTCGCCAGCGGCCTGCCCTACGAAGACGGCAGCTTCGATTTCGTCTTCACCATGGATTTTTTCGGCCATATCGAGTTCTCCAACAAGAACCCCATCATCGCCGAGATCCACCGCGTCACCAGGAAAGGCGGCCACGGCTTCCATGGCATCGAGGCCGGCTGGGTCGATTACTTCAACTGCGACCCCAAGGACCCCGACGACTTCGTCCGTCGCTACGTCTACGAAGAAGGCCACGTCGGCGTCGAGACCATTGACACCAACGTCGAACGCTTCGGGAAATGGTTCCAGATCCTCTCCGCTTTCCCATGGCCTATCCGCCCGTTCCTGTACATGGACGGCATTCTCCCCAGAAACCGCTTCGGAGAGCAGTTCACCAAGTCCTTCGCCCAATTTGATGGCTACGCCTCGCGCGTCTCGGCTGATATCGTGATGGGCTACTGCAACAATTTCTTCACGCAGAAGCTCTTCGAGATCTTTGGCAAGATACTCACTGGCGATGCCATCGAGAAGCTCAACCTTGGCCAGCCCATGCGCAAGTTCGCAGAAGCATTCCTCATCAATACCGGCTTCGCCATGCTCGCGGTCCGGCGGCAGTGTTAGGCCTCCCCGATCGCTGCCAGACCGCTCAAGCGAACATGCGCAGTATCATCGCAGGCACGTGGAAAGGTTCGACGCGGCGAGCGGGCCCTATTCCACCCCACCCCGGCGGATTGTCCTCTTTCCGAAATTCTCGTTGATCCGATCCGCCACCACATCCAGCCTCTTCTGCCGTTCCCGTTCGGGATCAGCGAACCGGGTCAGCCGCGATGCTCCGCGGGTCTCGGTTGGCTCGCCACATCCGCTGGAGCGCGTGCAGCAGCCGCCGCCGAGCGGGCGCATCCTCGCACCGGCGATAGCGTTGACAATGGTGATCATTCTGCGTTGATTGCCTGCTGCAGGAACCTTTTTACTGCGGCCAGCGACGGGATTCCTGCCTGTCCCCCAGGCCGTGTGGCTTTCAGAGCGGCGGTGGCGCTGGCCAGTCGGATACGCTCATCGAGCGGCAGTCCTCTGGCCAATCCAAAGGCATACGCCCCGTGAAACACGTCCCCGCAGCCGGTCGTGTCCACGGCTGCGACTTGAAAGGCTGGCTGGCGGCGCGCTGCGGCCGCGCCTTCGCCACGATACCAGCAGCCCGACGCCCCTGCCGTCACCACGACGGCCTCACGATCGGTGGCCCACAGCTTCTGCACCGCGATTGCCGGATCGCTTACTCCCGACCGCTTTGCTGCAAAATCGCGTGACACAATCAGATGGTCCACGAGTTCCAGCAACTCGCCAAACTGCGGGTGCTGATCGCTCTCGAAGTCCGCCACGACCGGAATGCCATGCCGGCGCGCAATGCGAGCGGCCCGAATCATGCCCGGCACGCCGATGTTGTCCACCAGCAGCACCCGACATGAGCGAACTACCGTCGCCGCTGGCCAGCGCGCCGCTGCGCCAACAACCCCATTCAGATCGAAAAAGATGTTTCGCGTGCGCCCATCCTGTCCCACCACAATGCACGACGAAACCGGCCGTCTTCCTCGCACTCGCTTCGCATACGAAACATCCACGCCCCGGTGATCCAGGCAGTCCAACACGAACTTGGAAAGCTCGTCTTCGCCCAAGGCGCCCGCATACGCACAACGCCCGCCAAGGCGAGCGGCCGCCACGAGCGCCGTTGCCGCCAGCCCACCGCAATGCCGCTCTCGCCGCAGAACCCGCATCTTCGCATCCGCGGCCGGATACGATTCCACGAAAAGGATGTCGTCCACAGCGACTGCACCCAGACCAAGAACGTCTATTTCACGTTTCAATCGACACCTCTCGGGAGCGTCCCTGCACACCATAAAGTTGAGCTCAGTGTGCCCAATCGATTCATCATCCTTGTGTATCCAGTTCGTGTCAAGGCGCCACAGCGATCCGTGTCGGCATGATCGACCGCGCGAGTCCGACCGCGATAAGTGCGGAACATTTTTCCGCGCCGGTGTTGATGTAACATCCCGCTTAATCCATTAAGCTCAGAGCGGGTTTGAATGGATGATTGCGGGCCGTCACCTCTGCCAGAGGCCGACGCCGAGCAATACTGGAGTGAAGTGGAACATGCGCTTCGTACCGATGCATGAGTTGTTGCAGCCGGCATGGGAAGGCAGATATGCGGTTCCGTCTTTCTGCGCCTGGAACGCCGAAGTCACCGAGACCATCTTCCAGGTGGCCAGCGACATGCAGGCTCCAGTGATTCTGATGAGCGGCCCGGGCGAGTTCCCGCTGAACCCGCCCGACACGATGGCGCGGATTTCGCGCGCTGTCGCCGAAAAGTATAACATCCCCGCCGCATTGCATCTTGACCACGGAGACTGTCCGCAGATTGTCGCGGCGTGCCTCGAGGCCGGCTACACGTCCGTCATGCTCGACTACTCGACTCGCTCATTTGAAGAGAACGTCGCCGCCCTCAAGGCCGTTGTTGCCAAGGCTCGCTTGATCGGCGCGACCGTTGAAGGCGAGATCGGCTCTGTCGGCAGAGTCGATGACTCAACCACGGAAGGCGCCAAGACCTCAACGCTCACCGACCCCTCCGAAGCCGCTCGCTACGCTGAGATGACCGGCGTCCATGCTCTGGCCGTCTCCATCGGCAACGCCCACGGAATTTACACCAAGCTTCCCATTTTCGATTTTGACCGCCTGGAGAAGATCCGCAAAGCGGTTGGCGTGCCCCTGGTCCTCCACGGCGGCTCGGGCACCCAGCCGGAGTACATTCGCCGCGCAGTGTCGCTCGGCATGGCGAAGATCAATGTGGCCAGCGAATTGTGCAAAGCGTTCCGCGATACGTATGCCCAACAGCACGCCACAACCCCGACCGGCTGGCTCCCGACGCTGCTTGGCGCGACCCGGCCGGCTATTGCCAAAGTCGTCGAACGATGGTTCGTGCTGTCGGGTGCGGCGGGCAAGGCAAAATAGTCGTCAAGTCACGAGGCGAGAAGTCATGCACATCGACCAAATCAGGGAAAAGCTCCGCGAGATGGCGATGGCCACGCCGGTCATTGATGCTCACACCCATGTCCAGGATGACATCACCGGGTTCACCAGCGAACTCGCCGCGGGGAATCTGGCTGGCACGCAGGCGTCGGTCAACAGGCCCCCAAAGCGTGTTGTTGATGAAGGCATCCGGCGCGGCCGCCTGGCCCGCCGCACCATGACCGACGCAACGCATGGCCTCTTCTACTCGTGGTTTGCCCAGATCGTCGAGGGTGCCGGCAACCGCCTCGACGACGCCATCGCCAGGATCGGCACGAACACGGTCGACGAAAGGCGCGCGGCCGGCAGGTTCCTCATCGAGCAATTGCGCGACAGCCGTTATACCGAATACGCCCAATGGCTCCGCTACATGTTCCGTCTGTACAACGGGGTGCCCAGGGACATCGATCCCCTCGATCCCGCGAACTTCAACAGGGTCGCAGAAGCGATTGACTCAGAACGCCACGACCCCCGTTTCGCGGATGCCATCCTTAAGAACCACAACGTCGTCGCCTACGTGACGAGCATCGAGAACCGAGACAAGGTCCCGCTGGCTCCGCCGGTGCGGCCCAAGGATGTTGACCTCTCCTACTGCACGCATCCCGAGTCGTGGAACATGTTCGACTTCAATGGCTTCATCTGGCCGGAACGCGCCACCGATTTCGGGCTGTTCACCCAAGGACACAAGTTCCAGGCAGAGAAGTACATCGTTCATCTCGAAGAGTATCTCGAGCGCGAAATCAAAAACGTCCACACTCTCCAGGACGCCACCCGTGCCTTTTTCTGGAGAATCCTGCGCAGTCCCAAGACCAATCCCAATAGCCGGATCCTCTACGTCGATGGCTTCCAGGCCCACGACTGGCGATTCAGCCGCCCCTACTCCAAGGCCACCGTCGACTGGGCGATCGCGCATCACCGGACTCAATTGGAAGGCCAAACCCGCGCCCAAGTCATCGCCTGCGTCGCCGAGGCCATGCTCGAAGCCATGAACGACATCGGCAAAGAACGCAAAGACGTCGGCTCGCGATTCGGCGTCTGCATGCAGCTCTGCGGCGGGGCACGGCATTTCATGGACTGGGCACGCGAAATCCAATCCATCCCCGAATACATCCCCAACCTCCCCCAAGACGAATACCCCGTCTGGATCCGATACCCGCACGTCCACTTCGAGTACATCTCCGCCCACGAAATGCTCTACAACGACATGGCCAACGCCGCCAAGCAGGTCGGCAACCTCTCCGCCGGCCCCTGGTGGCATTACTTCCGCCGCCACAAAATCGCCCGAATGGTCCGCGACCAGCTCAGCATGGGCCCCCTCAAATCCATCGCCTGCGGCTTCACCGACGCCCGTTTCGTCGAGATGATCGCCGCCAAATACGTCTCCATGCGCCTCGGCGTCGCCGACGCGCTGGCCGAGCTGGTTGCCGACCGATACTCATCCATGTACAACGATTTCGACGCGGCCGCGGGTGTGATGAAGGAACTGCTGTTCACCAACCCTGCGGCGGTGCACTATATTCCGGTTGAGTCAGCAGAGGCACGCAGAGACTTCGGCCCGTTTGCCTGATGCCGTATGCAGGCTCCCCTGGTTCTCCGATGCCAATGGACGACCAGCAGAACCTGCGCCCGGTGTCTTTTTACGGCTATTCCTTCGCCCAGCGGATCAGGATGTCCGCTACCTCCGGCCGCGAGAATTCCATCGGCGGCCGGTGGCCCGCCTTGAGCAAATCCCTCACCTTCGTCCCCGACAGAAACACCTTCGTCTCCGGACCGTGCGGGCAGGTCTTGGCACTGACCATGCCCTCGCACACCTTGCACCACGTCGAGTGCTCGAACTTCAGCGGCGTCACACCGATCTCCCCGGCGCCAAACTGATCGAAAATCTTCTGCGCATCATACGTCCCGTAGTAATTGCCCACCCCTGCATGATCGCGGCCAACGATGAAATGGGTCACCCCGTAGTTCTTCCGGATGATCGCGTGCAGGATCGCCTCCCGCGGCCCGGCGTATCGCATCGCCAGCGGCATCACCGTCAGCATCGTCCGGTCTTTATTATAATATTTGTCGAGCAACACCCGATAACAAGCCATTCTCACTTCCGCCGGGATGTCGTCGAACTTGGTTTCCCCAACCAGCGGGTGAATCAGGAGCCCATCCGTAATCTCCAGCGCGCATTTCGTCAGGTACTCATGCGCCCGATGGATCGGATTCCTCGTTTGAAACGCCGACACCGTCGCCCACCCCTTGGCCTCAAACGCCTGGCGCGTCTTCGCCGGCGGCAATCGATACTCCGGAAACTCCGGCTCCGGATTCGGATTCACCACGTCCACTGACCCGCTCAGGCACCAGCTTCCCTGCTTCTGCACGATCGCCACCCCAGGATGCGCCGGATCGTTCGTTAGATATACGTTCGGTATCTCCAGCGCCTTGTCGTGCGCGTACTTCTCTATGATCTGCATCACGCCCAGCAGACGGCTCTTCTCATCCACCAGCGCGATCTTCTGTCCCACGTTGATCTTCGCCACCACATCATCGCTCGGCGAGAGCACCACCGGGATCGGCCAGACGGTTCCATTCACCAGCCGCATCCGCTCACAAACGCTTCGATAATCCTTCTCGCCCATGAACCCTGCCAGCGGCGAGAATGCCCCGATCGCGATCATCTCCAGGTCGCACCGCTCTCTGGCGGACAGCACAACCTGCATCAACCCCTTCGCCTGCTGCACAGCCTCCTGTGCCGCCGGCCCCGCCAATACCCGATTCACCAATGTTCCCCCGTGCGGTGCGATCAACGAACCCATATCAGCTTCTCCTAATCGTTTCAAAGTCAAGCCGGGCTACCATAGTGGTTTTCTAAACCCGCAACAAGCCCCATCGCTTATGGCTCCTTGGACCCTCCTTCCATCACGGCCGCAGCATAACAGGGTTCTCGGACGTAGCTGGCATAATTTCCCCCCATTGCCACAAGGTCGCCCTTAGGCCAGAATCACCTCCCCAATGCATCATCCCGCCCGCAAATGGATCACCTTCTCCCTCCGCTGGGCAATCGCTATCGGCGGCATCTGGTGGGTCATCGCCCACATGTCGCTCCGCGATCGCGTCACTATTCTCAACGCCGACAACCTCCCCGTCGCCGTCTACCTTGCTCTGCCTGCCACCGACGGCGAAAACTCCGCCTCCTTTGTCATCATCGACCCCGATACCCACGAAAGACGCTTCATCTCCCGAAAAGAGCTCGTCAATCTCCCCGACGAGAAGTCTGTCCAGCTCAACGCCCAATCCCAAAGGCTCCCGCTGCTGGCGGTGGACCTCTCCGACAACTTGCGCACGGTCAACCGCATCCTTGTCCTGGACGCTGAAACCAACAACGGCGTGTGGAAGCTGCCCGCCGAGGTCAACTACAGGATCCGCGTCCCGCACCCCCGCCTTGAGATGGGTGTGATCACCATGACCAAGATCGCCGACCCCTCCCTCCTGTGGGGCGCCGTGCTGATCTTTCCTGTCACTTTCCTCGTCACCAGCATCCGGTGGAACGCGCTGCTCAAAGCCCTCGACATCCGCCTCACCCAGGCCCGCACTTTCGTGCTGAACATGGTTGGCGCCTTCTACAACACCTTCATGCTCGGCGTTACGGGCGGCGACGTCCTCAAGGCGTACTATGCCTCCAAACAAACCCGCCACCGCATGGGCGCGGTCCTTTCCGTGTTCGTTGATCGCGTCATCGGGCTCCTTTCGCTCGTCATCATGGGCGGCATCATGGCCACCCTCCAATACTTCACCTCCGAACGCCGCGACGACCCGGCTTCCCTCGCCTGCCTGCGGATTGCGCTGGGCTCCGCTGCCGTTGTCTTCGCCTTCTTGCTGGCTGTGTTGCTCTTCCAGGACCCGGTCCGCCGTGCGATTGGCCTGGATTCTCTGTTCCGTCGCCTGCCGTTCCAGAAACACATCGGGCAAGCCATCGACGTGATCAATATCTACCGCAGCCGCCCGTTGCTGATCATCGGCGCGATTGTCTTCACGTTTCCCGTGCACATCACCGTCGTTGTCTCCGCCCTGTTCGCAGGAAGAGCGTTCCTCCTGCCACTGCCGCTGCTGTACTATTTCGTCGCCGTCCCCGTCATCGTTTTGTCCGGCGCCCTTCCCATCTCCCCGCAGGGCGCCGGCGTCATGGAGTTCTTCGCCATCCAACTCACCAAGCAGTATGGCACGACCGTTTCTCAAGCGTTCGCACTCACAATGTCCATCCGAATCGTCCAAATGCTCTGGAGTCTCACCGGCGGCTTCTTTGTCCTGCGCGGCGGCTACCATGCCCCCACCGCCAGCGAGAAGGAAGAAATGGGCCAGCCCGAACCGGCCGTCTAATATCCTGCCTTCCGCCAACCGCTGGGCACTGAGCACTTGGCACCGTCGTACACGATCAAAATCAAAACTGCGCCCTCCCGTTTGCGCCAAGCCCATTTGCAGGTACAGTACGGGGTCCGGCCCAATCGGCCGCAGAATCGGAGTGTGTTGGATGTCCGTGATCGATCGGTTTGTCAGGCCCGTCACTGAGCAGGATCGCGCCGCTGGCCTCGATCTGCACCAATCTGGATCCGTCCGCATCCAGACCGCCGGGCCCGGTTGGCTCACCGCGGTCGTCAAGACCGGTGACCACCAGCACCGCACCACGCTCACGTGGGGCGACTCGTTCGTCCTGGGCTTCTTCTGCACCTGCGAAACCGGCCAAGCCCACGCCGTCTGTCCGCACGTCCTGGCGACCGCATTGTCGGCCGACGCTGAAGGCCGCCTCGCGCCGCATGCACGAGCTGAAGCACACTCCGCCCGCAACAAAGAAACGCTCCCTCGCCGCGGCGCCCACCGCCCCGCGATGTGGCTGTCCGCCACCGGCCAGCTTCGCCGCGCCGATGTCGACGACCCGCGACCGGTCATCGAGCACCGGCCTTCGCCTCCCTCATGGAAGAAGCAACTGCAAAAGGTCAAGGAAGCCGCCAGTTCCCCTGCCCCGCCGACCCCCGAAGGCTGGCCGGCCGACCGCCAGATCTTGTACATCATCGACGCCGCTGCCAGCAGCGAGTGCAACGCCCTCGTCGTCAAACTTGCCTGCCGCGACCGCCGACAGACCGGAGAATGGACCCGTCCCAAAACGCGCGGCATCACTTTCCCCGACCTCGCCGCCCTCTCCGACCCCGACGACCGCCAGATCATGGCCATGCTCCGTGGCGCCAGCCAGACGTTCCATCACACCTACGACCCCGTCTACGCCGTGCCCGCTGCCATGCGACCCATGCTCGTCGAGCGCATGTGCCGCACCGGCCGCACGATGCTCCGCCACGATTCCAACGATGAGCTTACCCCCCTCACCTGGAACGATGGCAGCCCTTGGCAACTCTCGCTCCAGGCCAGTCCCGATCAGGCCACCCAGCAATACCGCTTCACCGGCTATCTCGTTTGCGATGACCAGCGCATGCCTACCTCACGGCCTCTGCTCCTGCTCGATGGCGGCGTTGTGTTCTACGCTGACAAAGCCGCCGCCGTCGAAGATCATGGCCAGCTCGTCTGGCTGCCCATCCTTCGCCAGCACCGCGCCATCACCGTCCCCTTCGCGCAAGCCAACGAACTGCTCGCTGAACTGCTGAGCATGCCCAATCTGCCCAACCTCGACCTGCCCGATGATCTTCGCGTCGAGGAAACGCGTGTTTCCCCCAAATTCGTCCTCAGGGTGCGCGCCCCGGATCGCGACGAACACCGCCCGGAACGATTGCGCGCCGAATTGTCCTTCGACTACGACGGTACACGCGTCCCCTTCGACCATGAGTCCTCCCGAACGGTCTTCCAACCCCAGCCCCGACGTTTGATCGTCCGCGATCAACCCGCCGAACGCCAGGCCCTTTCCCGCCTCGGCCGCCTGGGGGTCCGCGAGGCCTTCAACTACTCCAAAGCCGCCCGTGAGTTCTGGTTCAGCCAGAAACACCTCGCCCGCCTGGTCCGCACACTCGTCTCCGAAGGCTGGCAGGTCGAAGCCGACGGCAAGCTCTACCGCCGCGCCGGCACTCTGCGACTTCGTGTTTCCTCCGGCGTCGACTGGTTCGGACTTTCCGGCGATATCGACTTCGAAGGCCTCACCATCAAGCTCCCCGCCATCCTGCGCGCCCTCCGCCGTGGCGAAAAGACGGTCCGCCTCGACGACGGCACCCTCGGCGTGCTCCCCGAGCATTGGCTCAAAAAATACGCCCTGATTGCCGCCGTCGGCGACACCGAAGACGACTTCGTCAAGTTCGCCAAATCGCAAGCCGCTCTCCTGGACGCCCTCCTGACCACCCACGAAGACGCTACGTGCGACGAGGCCTTCCAGAAGGTCCGCGACCAGCTTCAAACCTTCGCCGGTGTCCGCCCCCAAGACCCGCCGCACACCTTCATTGGCACACTCCGCCCCTACCAGCGCGACGGCCTGGGCTGGTTCGACTTCCTCCGCCAATTCAGCTTCGGCGGCTGCCTCGCCGACGACATGGGCCTCGGCAAAACCGTCCAGGTCCTCGCACTCCTCGACCAACGCCGCACCCTGCGCCAATCTGAAATCGAGAATCGAAAATCCAAAATCCAAAATCCCCAATCCCCCTCCTCCTCACTGGCAACTGACAACGGGCAACCGCCAACTACCCCCTCCCTCGTCGTCGTCCCCAAATCGCTCGTCTTCAACTGGATCGCCGAAGCCCACCGTTTCACTCCAAAACTCCGCTTCCTCGACCACACCGGCATCGAACGCGCCCGCCATGGCCAGCCCCTCATGGATTACGACGTCGTCATCACCACCTACGGCACCCTCCGCAGGGATGTCGAGTTCCTCAAGGATATCCAGTTCGATTACGTCGTCCTCGACGAAGCCCAGGCCGTCAAGAACCCCGTTTCCGAATCCGCCAAAGCCGTCCGCCTCGTCAAAGGCAACCATCGCCTCGCCCTCTCCGGAACCCCCGTCCAAAACCACCTCGGCGATCTCTGGTCTGTCTTCGATTTCCTCAACCCCGGAATGCTCGGCTCCGCCTCGATCTTCATCGACTCCCAATCCTCGCTCCGCAATCCCGACCCCGACGCCCGGTTGGTTCTCTCCAAGGCGTTGCGCCCCTTCATCCTCCGCCGAACCAAGGAACAAGTCGCCAGCGACCTCCCCCCTCGCCTCGAACAGACCCTCTATTGCGAACTCGACGAATCCCAGCGCAAACTCTACAACGAACTCCGCGAATATTACCGCGCCTCGCTCCTCCAGCGCATCGACCGCGACGGCCTGGCCAAGTCCAAGATGCACATCCTCGAAGCGCTGCTCCGCCTTCGCCAAGCCGCCCTTCATCCCGGTCTTATCGATCCCTCACGCACCGCCGAGACCAGCGCCAAACTCAGCGTCCTTTTGCCGCAACTGGAGGAAGTCATCGACGAAGGCCACAAAGCGCTCGTCTTCTCCCAGTTCACCAGCATGCTCGCCATCCTCCGCGCTCATTTGGACAAACAAAAAATCCGCTACGAATACCTCGACGGCAAAACCCGCGACCGTGCCGTCCGCGTCGAACACTTCCAGAATGACGACCACTGCAAGCTCTTCCTCATCAGCCTCAAAGCCGGCGGCCTCGGCCTCAACCTCACCGCCGCCGACTACGTCTTCCTCCTCGACCCCTGGTGGAACCCCGCTGTCGAACAGCAAGCCATCGACCGCACCCACCGCATCGGCCAAACCAGGCGAGTCTACGCCTGCCGTCTCATCGCCAAGGACACCGTCGAAGAAAAAGTCGTCTCCCTCCAACAGAACAAACGCCAACTCGCCGACGCCATCATCACCGCCGACAACTCCCTCATCCGCTCCCTCGGCCGCGAAGAGCTTGAAATGCTGCTCGCGTGACCCGAGAGCTTGCGGTATACTGCCCTTTGCCATGCCTTCCAATCCGGCGACACGTCGCAAACGCCGCATCATCCTCATCGTGATCCTCGTGATCCTCACGCCGATCGCGTATGCCGTCTACAGCGTCGCCTACACTCTCAACGGCATCCCGGACGCTTATGCCAAATGGGATACCGCTACCCTCCTGATCGAGTACATGGAAAAGCACGATGGCCATTGGCCCACAGGCTGGGACGACCTGAACGAAACTTACACGACCATCCGCAACATCTCGCACGGCGGAATGCGGGGTTCCCATACCTTCGATGAACTCAAGAGCCGGATTGGCATCGACTGGCATGCCGACCCAACAGCGCTCGCCAATGCACCTGGCGGCGGCAACAAACCGCCCTTCCGCGTGGTCTGGGCCCTCAGTGGCAACACTACAGTCTGGAGTAGCTCAGAGCCCAACGAGTTGGTGTGGTACTACCTGCGAGAAAAGCGCAACCCGCCACAGAAATAGTCGCGTGCGACCGCCTCCGGTTGCCGTCGGCATTCGCATCCACTTTCTCATCACTGCGTGGCTCCGTATTTGCACCACTCTCCCCCTTCCGACGCCCCCCAAACTCGGCGTCACATTTGTTCATTTAAACCTCCAACCTCAACGCAAGGTGCTCTCTGCCCAACGAGCCGAAAGAGAAACGCCCGCGCCATTTCGGCGCGGGCGCTGCTCTGTCTGTTCGTAACGATTACTTCTTCAAATCATAGCACATCAACGTATCCTGCGTCCTGACATACAGCTTTGCATCATGGATCACCGGATGCGACCAGGCCGGCCCCTCGTCCACCGGCAGCTTGAACTGGCCTTTCACCTCAAACTTCGCCGGATCTGCCGCGATCAGCACCACCGCCGCGCCCTTCTCATACCGGAAGATCACGCCCCCCTCATAGGCCAGCACTGCCGCCGACCCACCCGACGGCGCCTTGGGCGCCGTCCACGCGATCTTCCCCGTCTTCAATTCGATGCACACCGGCAGTCCTGCGTTCTGTCCCTGGCCGCCATAAAGGTAATCCCCAACCTGCACGACGCCGCCATGATGGTTCTGGAACGTCTTGGCGTCCAGGGAATAGATTTCTTCCGCCTTGACGCCGCCATTGCCATCGGCCGATAGTTTCACGCATCCGCTGCCGGCGCCATAGGCCGATGACAGGA
Organism: Planctomycetota bacterium; assembly: GCA_026693085.1. GTDB lineage: Bacteria > Planctomycetota > Phycisphaerae > Tepidisphaerales > Tepidisphaeraceae > JAPLNB01. The sequence continues at coordinate 20,640 of JAPLNB010000320.1, forward strand.
AGACCAGATCGCCCTTGACCAGGGGCGTGGTGATGTTCGCCGTCCCGTTTGCCGCCTTGGTATACGTCCACAAGAACTTGCCATCCGCCGCCGCGATCCCGATCCCGCCCTTGCCGACCATCGCAATGTACTGCTTCACTCCCGCAATCTCCGCCACGACGATCGACGAATACCCGGCGCCGTCCTTACCCTTGCCGCCAAGCGTCCCCACCTTCGCCTTCCAGATCACCTCCCCCGTCTTCTTGTTCATCGCCACCATCATCGAGTCGTTCCCGCCCGGGGTAACCACCACCTTGTCCCCATCGATCAGCGGCGACTCGCTATACCCCCAGCCCGACATCATCTTGCCGGCGAAATCTTTCGCGAAATTCTTCGTCCACACCACTTTCCCCGTCGCCGTCTCCAGGCACGCCATCTCGCCGTTGCCCGTCAACGCATACATCAACTCGCCATCGACCGTCGGCGTGCACCGCGACCCCGGATCGTTCGACTTCGTCCACGCCGTCCCGATCTTCGTTGACCAGATCTCCTTCTGCGTGCTCAAGTCAATCGCGATGACGTACCCATCCGGCCCGCGGTCGCCCATCGTGTACGCCTTGCTCCCGATGATCGCAAACGACGCAAATCCCCGCCCCAGCCCTTTCATCTGCCACAGCAGCTTGGGGGCGGCCGACCAATCCGTCAGCAATCCCGCCTCCGTGCAAATCCCATCACGGTTCGGCCCACGAAACCCCGGCCAATCCGCCGCCTGAACCATCCCCGAAAATATCAAAACACTGCCAAGCAACGCCAAGCCACAAAGACGACGAGCCATCACTAATTCTCCTTTTCACGCACAAACCACACCACCAAACACATCGCCCTTTCGGGGCACGCAGATTCTGCCCCGGTCAGCCAGACTGTAAAGCCACGGGATCTGCTGCTGTCAATACTCCGTTTGTGCTGATTTGTTGTCGCCCGCCCCCGGCGACTACGATGCGTTCTGGTAACCCAGACTCACCTCAATCCCCTGCGACTGCAAATACTCCTTCATCTGCAGGATCGTGAACACCCCAAAATGCGCAATCGAAGCCACCAGCACCGCGTCCGCATGTGCCACTGCCAACGCCTCGTATAAATCCTCCAACTTCCCCGCTCCGCCCGACGCCAACACCGGCACCGTCACCGCCTGCGCAATCGCCTTGGTCATTGGAATGTCATACCCCGCCTTCGTCCCGTCCCTGTCCATGCTTACCGGCACGATTGTCCCCGCTCCGAGCATCTCACATCGTTTCGCCCACTCTACCGCATCCATTCCCGTCCCCTGCGTCCCATCCCGAATCACAAACTCATACCCCGACGCCATCTTCGCATTCCGTCGAGCGTCGATCGCCACCGTCACACGGTTCCGCCCAAACTCCTCCGCCGCCTCCTGCACAAGCTCCGGCCTCAGCGCCGCCGCTGTATTGATCGACGCCCTCGACACACCCATATCCAGCAGCCTCCGAACATCCTCAATGCTCCCTACCCCACCCCCGACCGTCAGCGGAACCGAAATCACCGCCACCGTCCGCTCCACCGCCTTCAAGAACGTCCGCCGTCCCTCCTTCGACGCCGTGATGTCCATAAACATCAACTCGTCCGCCCCCTCATCGCTATACGCCTTCGCGCTCTCCGCCAAGTCCCTCAATTCCTTGACGTTCGCGAAATTCACGCCCTTCACCAGACGACCATCCCTCGTATGCAGGCACGGAATAATGTGCCGACAGCTCATGCTCAACTCCATTCCTCAACAGCCAAATACCCCGTCGGAAGGAGACCCCAAGCCAGCGACATCGCCGCGATCAAGCCTCCATCCCTTCGACCGCAGAATGACAACTGCGACCCCATAACGCCCTTGGTTTGTCCATCCATGGATAGCCAATACCACAAACCCAAACCTCCAAACCCGGCAACTCACAACGGACAACTCACAACGGACAACTACTCAATCAAATCGACTCCGTCCCGATCCCAAACATCTGCCCATATGCCGCAAAATCCCGCCGATGGTCCCCATAGATGAACAACTGATGGAAACCCTTCGTCTCCCTTGTATCCGCCGGCGCGTCCAGCGACAGCTCCACCGACGTCCGGCACCCGCCGCATGGCGGCGTGTCCAGATTCCGCAGCACCTTCCCATGCCCGAGGATCATCCGCCCTGGACCCATCATCTGCATCACCGTCACCTCTTGCCCAACCTTGAACAACACCTGGAACGACACCCCGATGTTCGACTCCGCATGGCTCCGCAGGATGAACGGCTCCGCCGGCTTGTCAAACCCGTTCAACTTCGTCGGACACACGCAGTGCGCCCCGATAAATGTGTTGTTCACCGTATCCGGCACCGGATCCTGTATGAACCCCGGCTTATCCAGTAGCTTCGAACACAACAAGCTCGACATCACCGCATTGATGTCCGCCTCGCACACCCCCAACACCCCCACATCCAGCAGTTTCGCCCACGCCATGCACGGCGGCGTCGGAATCTCCCGCGACGCTACCAAACCCAGACAATCCATCGTGATCCCCTGACAATCATTCTCCTTCATGATCTGCAACGCCGTAAAATAGTTCCGCGACGCATTAATAATATCCTGCTTCGTCGGCTCCACGATCTTCTGCGCCGTCTTCTGATACTCCTCCGCAACCGCCAAAACCTCCGGCGTCTCCCCAATCGTCTTCAACGCGTCCGGAAAGGTCTTCCGCGGCACATACTTCAGCGTCAACCCGAACGGATTCAACACCTGCTCCCGCGTCTGATTCCCCGCCACAACCACCACCTTCGTCCGGTGAATGTCGTTGTATGCCTTGATCATCTTCATCCCGAACCGCACCGACGACAGCGAATAATCCCCCGTCGATGCCAGATACACCCCCGGCCGCTTCGAAATCGTCGCAATGTGCCCCGTGAAACACGTCCCCAATCCCGCAAAGATGATCGTCGGCATCCCCGACTGCGAAACCCGATCCACACGCCCCCACATCTCCATGTGCAGCGGAAATACGATCACTCCCTGCGGCTTCTGTGCCTTCACCGACGCAATGAACTGATCCACCGCCGCATCGTCATACAACGGCTCCGGCTCAAACACCACCTTGACCTTCAAATCCCTCGCAAACCCCTCCAACTGCTCCTTGCTCTTCGTCACAAACCCCTCCGGATCCCACGCCGTCCCCGGCCAACCCAGCCAATACTTCGCCTTCGGCCTCAAATAGCACACCCGGATCACCGGCACCTCAACCCCCCTCGGCCCCGCCCCCGCTCCCCCCTCCGCCGCCATCACCATGCTGTTCATCCCCGCCAACGCCACTCCCGCTGCCATCGACGCCAATACATCCCGCCTTGATACACCCGCCGCCAGAGCCGACCCGATACAGTGCGTGCACATGATCCGACCTCCATCCTAATGAACTACGTCCCCAGTCTCGCCGGCGCACCGCACCCCTCGCCATACGCTGCAATGTCTCAGCCACCAGTGTAATGCAGCCAACATCGTACTGCGATCGACCGCCGATTGCCCTCTAATCTAAGCCCCCGGCGCACCCGGTCAAGCACCTATGCCCAGAAAATGCAAGGCAACAGAATGGTAATTATTAGACATGCTCCATCTGTTTTGCTTGCCACCCAGCTTCCCGCATCGCCACCGCCGCCCAACCCGACGCCATTCCCCGGCAGCCTCGGCTGCCGCCCCATCTTCCACCCACCCCCCCCCCCCCAATGCCTCCGCCAATCCTCGCCACGTCCAATCCCACCATTTGCCCCAGTTCCCCTCAACAGAACCCGCCGACCGACGCTACCAGTGTGTGTAAACCCGACAACGTCATCTGTACCGAGGTCTCGATGCTCGAAACTGCCGCCGTCACCCTGCTCGCCTGCCTGCTAACCACCTCCTCTTCCGCCCAATCCCCCCAGCCACCCGCCCCCATCTATTACTTCGACCTCACCTCCCTCCACACCCTCAACCTGAGAAACCCCATGGACGCCCGCCGCGCCTGGGACACGCTTCACCTCGTCGCCTCTCTCCAGGGCATCGTCAACCGCTCTTCGCCCACGCTTTTCATCCGCTTCATGCCCCACCCCGACGACTTCTGGTTCGACCACCTCCGCGAACCCAACAACTGGCTCGCCGCCCGCCCCGTCACCAGAATCGACTCCCTCGAATCCCTCCTCCGCACCTTCGCTCCCAAACTCAAAGGCATCGTCCTCTACGACGAAAAAGTCCCCGCCACCTCCAACCTCGCCTCCACCATCGCCGGCATCGAAGACCGCCTCGCGCTCCGCTACGACCCCGCACCCAACTCCCTCTACACTCAAATCCTCCCCCTCCTCCCCAAAAACACCCTCCGCCTCTTCAACCCCGACGGCTCCCCCATGTTCACCGGTACCGGCCTTATCCCCGACACAAACATCCCCTCCACCGCCTCCTCAAAATGCGACGCCTACCTCTGGCTCAAATCCCGCTACATGGATACCCACCGTTGCAGTCCCGACTACGTGGCCTACTACATCGACGCCTTCTGGCTCACCGACCCAGCCATCTCCGGCCTCTCGAACTCCACCCTCTCCAACCACGACTTCTTCATCTCCCAACGCGCCTTCTTCTTCGACCTCGGCATGTGGCCTGACGAATCTCCCGTCGATGACCGCGCCCAAAAACCCGGCACCGACCTCGCCACCCTCAAACAACTCCTCCGCGCCCTCCACGACCGCTCCCCCAACCAAATCCTCAACATCGGCGGCTTCGTCCCCTGGGCCTGGAAATACACCAACCACGGCCGCGCCGGCGGCCGCCGCGAAGGCGTCCCCTCCGAATGGGAATACTCCCGCATCATCTCCGCCTACAACGGCATCATGGACGCCGACGCACTCGGCTACTCCGGCCTCGCCAACGCCTCCTTCTACCAACACTTCCCCATTAAATCCCACTACCCCCAAAAAACCAAACCCACCCTCACCGACCTCAAAGCCAAAGGCTACGTGACCGCCGACAACAAAGTCGCTTTCCTCGCCTTTGTCCTCTTCTACATGGGCGACTACGACTCCTCCGCCTGGCTCAATTTCCACGTCCCCAAGCTCTGGCAAGATCCCGCCCATGGCCAAATCCCCTGCGCCTTCGCCTTCAACCCCAACCTCGACCGCCGCGTCCCCCACGCCCTCCACTACGCCCGCACCCACGCCGCCCCAACCGATTTCTTCATCGCCGGCGACAACGGCGCCGGCTACCTCAACCCCGGCATGCTCACCGCCCCTCGCCTCGACCCCGCCGTCCCCGACGGCTGGCCCGCCTGGGTCGCCCACAACTCCGCCTACTACAAACGCTACGACCTGACCATCACCGGCTTCATCATCGACGGCTTCGCCCCCGGCATGGCCACCCTCGGCTTCGACCACTACATGAAATTCTCCCCCGACGGCTGCCTCTTCCAACATTCCAACCCCACCGGTCTCCATCGCAACACCATGCCCTACGCCAAGATGGCCTGGGACCTCGATGGCCCTTCGAAAACCGCCGCCCCAAAAATCATCGAACTCATCGGCTCCAAACGCCCCTCCTTCACCCCCATCCGAACCATCCTCAAAACCCCCACCTGGCACAAACAAACCATGGACCTCGCCGCCCAGTCTCCCCAGGGAAAGGATCTCCGCTTCGTTGACCCCTATACCTTCTTTATGTTAGTGAAGCTGCACCATCAACAACCCAAAGAGGATCGCAAATGAACGTCGCAAAACGCCTCTGCCTCGTCGCTCTCGCCAGCCTGATCACCGGCTGCGCCTCAAAAGCCACGGACGGCTTTACACCCCTCTTCGACGGCCACTCACTCTCCGGATGGACCGTCAAATCCAAACCCGCCGATCAACCCCACACCTTCTTCACCGTCTCCGAAGGCTCCATCCTCGCCGACTCCATGTCCGTCCCCAAACACGACTACATCTGGCTCCTCACCAACAACGAATACTCCGATTTCACCCTCAAACTCAAATTCCAATCCTACCGCAACAACCCCGGCAACTCCGGCATCCAAATCCGCTCCCGCTACGACGACTCCGCCTTTTGGCTCGACGGCCCCCAGATCGACGTCAACCCCCCCGACCCCTGGCGCACCGGCATGATCTGGGACGAAACCCGCGGCGTCCAGAACTGGCTCTTCCCCCCAGTCTCCAAAGGCCAATGGGTCAACGAAAAAATGGCCAATCCCAACCTCAAGCTCTTTTTCTCCGACGAAACACCCGCCTGGAACGACCTCGAAATCACCGCCATCGGCACCCGGATCACCGCCACCCTCAACGGCCTCCAAATCACCAACTACGACGGCTCCAACATCCTCAACGATCAAATCCACCAGCAACGAAACACCGGCATGAAAGGCCACATCGCCCTCCAAATCCACACCGGCGACCAACTCAAAATCCGATTCAAGGACATCGACATCAAAGACCTCTCCCGCTGATCACCAACCCCATCTCGCCGCAATTGGCGGTCGACAAAGCGCCGCGCGGTCTTCCGTTGCCTCCATTGAACTTTCCCCCGCCCACGTCTTTGCCCTCCCCCATCTTCGTCAAATCCCCCGTCTTCCCCGCAAGAGCCCAAAGCCGTTTCCCTCCCATGTCTCAAACCCCCCATGTTGCATTACAATGATCAACTATGACCCAGCGCATCACGATCCTCGGCGACGGCGCCATGGCCACCGTCTGCTCCATCCTCCTCACCCAGCGCGGCCACAGCGTCACCATCTGGGGCGCCCTCGAAGACTCCATCGAACAACTCCTCCAGACCCGCGAAAATCCCCAGCGCCTCCCCGGCGTACGAATCCCCCCCTCCGTCCGACTCACCACCAACGAAGACGACTGCTTCGCCGGCTGCACCATGATCGTCAACGCCATCCCCACCCAATTCATGCGCGGCACCTGGCAACGCGTCGGCCACCACATCCCACCGGCCGTCCCCATCGTCTCCGTCACAAAAGGCATCGAAAATCACACGCTCCTCCGACCCACCCAGATCATTGCAGACGTCCTCGGCGGCAAAAAAACGCTCCTCCATGGCACCCTCTGCGATCACCCCCTCGCCGTCCTCTCAGGCCCCAACATCGCCGCCGAACTCGCCCGCTACCTCCCCGCCACCTCCGTCGCCGCCGCCGACGACCCGAAACTCGCCCAACTCGTCCAAGCCACCTTCTCCGCCGAATGGTTCCGCGTCTACACCAACGCCGACCTCCTCGGTGTCGAACTCGCCGGCGCGACCAAAAACGTTATCGCCATCGCCGCCGGAATCGTTGATGGCCTCGGCGCCGGCTCCAATGCCAAAGCCGCCCTCGTCACCCGCGGCCTCGTCGAAATCACCCGCCTCGCCGTCGCTATGGGCGCCCGCGAAGACACCTTCTCAGGCCTCGCCGGCCTCGGCGACCTGATCACCACCTGCTTCTCCCCCGAAGGCCGCAACCGCCACGTCGGCGAGCAGATCGGCAAGGGCCGCACCCTCGAAGAAGTCCTGTCCGAAATGTCCTCCATCGCCGAAGGCGTCCCCACCACACGCGCCGTACACGAACTCTCCCGACGCCACCAGATCGAGATGCCCATCACCGCCGCCGTCCACGCCGTCCTCTTCCAAAACAAGGACGTCATCGCCGCCCTCACCGAACTAATGTCCCGCGACCCCAAACCCGAACACACCCCCACCCCAGGACCCCCCGATCATCCAGCACAGAATCCGTCCGCATCGCCATAATGCCACCGCTTTCGTCATGCATAAGCGCCTATTAAATATAAACTTATATGCAAGCCCTCAGCTCGCCCGTGCGACATACATCCAAACCGGGAAATCGTGTATAATGGGTTCCCATGCGGGTACTCGGTCGATCGCCCTTTTGCCAAAGAGCCGGCGATCGAGTACCTGAGGAAACTGTTTACCAACAACAGGTAAAGGTATACGGAGAACAATATGAAGTGGCAGTTTACGGCCGCCGCAACCATGTCCCTGACCATCATTCTTGCCTTCACGCTGACCGGCTGTGAATCCAACGCCGGCACTGGTGCCCTGATCGGCGCCGGCGCCGGCGCGGGTCTGGGCGCCATCATTGGCCACAACTCCCATGGCCGCACCGCTTCCGGCGCCGCCATCGGCGCCGGCGTGGGCGCCATCTCCGGCGCCCTGATCGGCAATGAAATGGACAAGGCGGAGCAGCGCAAGAAAGACGCCGCCTACCAGAACTCCGTCCGTACCACCCGTGAGCAGCGTTACGACGCCGCCCCGGCGCCGGCCGCTTCCGCCGACGCGATCAGCAAGAAAGACATCATCCAATGGACCGACAATGGCACCAAGAACGATGTCATCATCGACCGCATCGATCGCTCGGACACCGTGTTCAATCTGACTGCGGCGGACGAGAATGAATTGCGCGATGCGGGGGTGTCCGAAGATGTGATCCGAGCCATGAAGAACACCGCCCGGCGGTAGAAAACGCGGAAACTTGTGGCCGATTTTGACCATCTCCACGGGAGACCGCGGGGGCAACCTCGGAGATTTCCCCGGGAAACCGATCCTCCGCCGCCGAGTGTGGGCCCCGGACCGGGTGCAACCCGCAGCAAGGGTTCGCCTTTCCTGCAGAGCCCCTCTGACCCTTTTTCTTTCCGCCCTGTTTCTTTCCGTGCGGACCCCACAGGGCTGATCTGCATCACGTATGGAAATGCGAAGGCGGAAGAAGAGGCGTTGTGGGCGCAGGTCAGCTGCGCCTTGGGCGGCGTACCGAGAGCGTGCCGACCAGGAGCAGCAGAGCGGATGTGGGTTCGGGGACCGTTGGCGTGAGGACGGCGCTGACATGTTGGCCGCCGCGGTAGCCGGAAACGAGGATCTGGTCGGACTGGTTGATGGCCCATGCGCTGTAGAATCTGAAACCAAGTCCGGAAGGATCGAGGAAATTGTTCAGGTCGAGCATTCCTTCCTTTGCGGTCCAGAGGAAGGCGTTGCCGGAGTCCCAGGCGCCTTTTCCGGGGCCGCTCCAGCCGACGACTTCGCCCCGGTCGTTCAATCCCGCGGCACTTGCGCTGGACATCGACGGGAGCGTTCCGAGGTCAATGATGTGGCCGTCGTGGGTCCACAGAACCGCGCGCTGGCCGGCCTCGCCGGATGATGCGGGCTCATAGAGGCCGGCGCCCGAGATGTCTCCCGCGGCGTTCATACGGCCGATGTAAGCGCCATAGCGCCCGCCGGGGAGGTCTGGGATATCGCGCATACCGCCTCCAGCAAGCCAGAGGATACCGTGGGTGTCGGGCAGGTTTCCGGTGCTGACATCGGCCCTGCCGAGCACATCGCCGCGCTGATTGATGGAGGTGGGGAGTACGTCACCGTCATTGGTGAACGGCACTTTGTCGAGTAGCCGCATGGTTCCGTTCTTGTCGCGGACCCATATGTCGGCGTTGATCGCGTAAGTGCTGCGCAGAAGGATCTGGCCGTTGTTGTTGATGTCTATAGCCTCGCTCTGGGTGCCTGCCAGGACTTGGCCGCCCGGGAGCGTCGCAAGAAACTTCAAGCCGCCGGCCTTGGTCCAGGTGATCGCACCATCCGGCTGGCTGCCGGGGTAGTCGAACCACCTCCCGACGACCGTATCGTCGTTGTTCAATGCCCTTGCCAGGACACCCCTGCCGAGGTCGATCATTCCCGTCTCGGGGCTCCAGAAGAAACCGTCGGAGACGGCACTGGGGAGGCCTTTGTAGTGACGGCGGATTCCGACGACATGGCCCAGGTCGTTCATACCGCGCATGCCCATGTCATCGTAGTTCTCCAAAGGCAACGGCATGACGCTGTAGAGCCGGCCAGCGTGCGTGACGGCAGCCTGCAATGACAGGAAGAGGAGTGTCCCGATAAGTACGTTTTTAAGGCTCATAAAGACCTCCCGCAGAGGGTTTTCTGTCCGACAACGCTACGACGACGGCCCACATCAGACGAGATATATCGCCGTTGAGCAGGAGGCCCGCAGTCGCACAGAGGCGGCAACAACTCTCCCTGGGAAGGCTTACAGGCACGCCCTGACCAACCTGTGATGATATCAAGCTAACAACCACTCGACATGAAGTCAATCGAATATTGCATTGCACAGCGGAAAAGCGCAGGCGTTTGCGCGGCTCTGTGTGGTTGGGTGCGGAATGCAGGGGGATTGCATTTTGGGATGCGTTCGGGGATTCTGGAGGGGTGGAGGTTGGCGGATGAGCATGGATACGAAAGAGGCGGTGGGTCTGGCGGGAGGGGATGAGTATGTGTTGAGGGAGGAGCAGGTGCGGACGCCGCCACGGGGGGTGGGCAGGGCGCTCCTGGAGATTGGGCCGGGGTTGATATTGGCCGGGTCCATTGTGGGGACCGGGGAGTTGATCGCGACGACGCATGTCGGGGCCAAGGTGGGGTTCGTGCTGTTGTGGCTCGTGATTGTGAGCTGTTTCATCAAGGTTTTTGTGCAGGCGGAGCTGGGCAGGTTTGCGATATCGTCGGGGAAGACAACGATGCAAGGGTTTGGGGAGCTGCCCAGGGTTGGGGGAGTGGTGGCGTGGGTGTGGCTGGTCATGATGCTGTGCACCCAATTGCAGTTGGCGGCGGTGGTGGGGGGAGTGGGGCAGGCGAT
>JAPLNB010000321.1 GCA_026693085.1 Planctomycetota bacterium
GGCACTCCACCCGCCAAATCTCCTCCCCAGTCCTCGGCTCATACGCATACAAACACTTCGACCCCAAACTCAACATCACATCCTTCCCCTCCACCTTCGCAAGCACCGGCGTCGAAAACGCCTTCCGAAGATCCCCCTCCGTCATCGGCTTCCCATCCGCCCCCAAGTCCTTATAGTCCACCGACCTCTTCGTCTTCCAAACCGTCTGGCCCGTCTTCTTATTCAATGCCACCACATATTGATCATCGCTCCCATCAAAGTGCATCAGCAGCAGATCCCCATACAACACCGGACTCGACGCCGCCCCCCGGTAATGATTGCACTCGAAATCCCGCCTCTCCCAAATCACCTTCCCACTGCCCGTATCAATACACGCCGTCCCCGGCGACCCAAACGTCACATACACCCGCCCCGCCTCGATCACCGGCGTCGGCGAAGCATACGAGTTATACGGATGGCAATACTGAGGCTTCTCCACCCCAAACACCTTCAAATCATAAACAACCTTCCCCGTCTCCCGATCCAGGCCTATCGCAAACAACTCTTTCCCATCATCGCTCGCCGTCGTCGTCCAAACCTGTTTCCCCCAAACCACCGGCGACGCCCACGCCTTCCCTCGAACCCCCACCTTCCACTTCACATTCTCCCCCTCGCCAATATTCACCACCACCCCTTTCGCATCCGACCTTCCCTGCCCCCCCACTCCCCTGAACTGCGTCCAATTCTCCTCCCCCCGAGCCACAACCACTCCCACCACCAGACCCAAAACGCACGCAACGCCGGCTATTCTCATAGTCATATCAGGATACCCACAACCCCCCTTCACACAACCCACTGTCCTGCAATCCGCTCTAAACATGCGAGCGGAGCGCTATGGAGCATAGTGCTTGGCGTAGGCGGATTGGAGGAAGGTCAGGTCGGTTGCGAGCGTGGCGGCGCCGTCTTGGTATTGGGCAGGGAAGGGGGAATAGAGTTCGCGAGGACGGTTTGACCGGCCGGGCGTATTGGGGTGAGATGGGGGAATGGGCGAAAGTAGAACCATGAGCGGATCGGCGACGGTGCTCCTGGTGGGCGTGGTGCTGCTGGTGTTCTGGCCGGTGTGCGGGCATGAGTTTGTGGCCTGGGATGACACCCACAATTTCGCAGCCAATCCGCGATTGAATCCGCCGACGATCGCGAATCTGGGGTGGTTCTGGGGCCACGCTTACAAGGATCTGTATGTTCCCGTGACGTATACGGTCTGGTCGGGCGTGGCGATGGTGGCCAGAACGCCGGTCGGGATCGGACCGGGATATGAGCTGAACTCGTATGTGTTTCATGCGGTGAATTTGCTGCTGCATATGGCAAGCGCAGTGATCGTGCTGGCGATCTTGCGAGGATTAACGCGATCGGAAGGGGCGGCGTGGTGCGGGGCGATGCTGTTCGCGGTGCATCCGGTGCAGGTGGAGAGCGTGGCGTGGGCGTCGGGAATGAAGGATGTGCTGGCAGGGTTGTTGGGGCTTTGCGCGATTTGGCAGTATCTGAAGTATGCGCGGTTGCCGAGCGGTGCCGAGCGATGGCGGGCCATTGGCCTGGCCAGCGCAGCATTGGTGCTGGCGATGCTTGCCAAGCCATCCGCAGTCGTGGTGCCGGTGGTGGCGGGGATTTTGGATTGGGGAGTTTTGCGGCGGCCTGTGAGTCGGACGTTGCTGCCACTCGGGGTTTGGCTGGTGATGTGCATTCCGGTGATTGTGGTGGCCAGGATCGTGCAGCCCGCGGAGTCGCTGGGGTGGAAGCCGGCGGTGTGGCAGAGGCCGATGGTGGCGGCCGATGCGCTGGCGTTCTATGTGAGGCAGTTGATGGCGCCGGTTTGGCTTTGCATTGATTACGGGCGCTCGCCGGCGTGGCTGTGGTCCTCGTGGCAGGTGTATCTGACGTGGATCGTCCCGGTGGCCTTGGGTGCGATGGTGATGAAACTTGGCAGGGGATTGCTGGCGGCGGGTGTGTGTGTCTTTGTCGCGGCGCTGCTGCCGGTGTCGGGGCTGGTGTCGTTTGATTTTCAGGCGTATTCCACGACGGCGGATCATTATCTGTATCTGGCGATGCTGGGGCCGGCGATCGTGCTCGCGGGAATTGTGGATCGATTTGCCGGACGGATGCGGCCGACGGCTGTATTGGCGATCGTCGTCGCGGGCGCGTGGAGCTTCGTACAGTGCTGGAACTGGCGGGACTCGGAAACGCTGTTTACGCACACGGTGGCCGTAAATCCGCGGAGTCTGGCAGGGAATGTGAATCTTGGAAAGGTGCGGGCGGAGCAGGCAAACACCGCGGCGGGCCTGGCGAATCGGGCGGAAGCGGAGCGGCTGAGCAACGACGCGATCGGGCTGTATCGGCGGGCGTTGCAGGTGGCGCCTGACGATTGGCAGGTCCATAATAATTTGGCGCTGGCGTATAAGGTGAGCCGGCAATGGGCGAAGGCGGCGGAGCATTTCAGGGCGGCGGTAAGATTGCTGCCCGGGTCGGCGGAGTTGCATACGAGCCTCGGAAGCATGTTGGGGAATCAGGGGGATCTCGATGGCGCAGTTGCCGAGTTCCGCGAGGCACTGAGGATTGAGCCGGCATATGGTCCTGCACAGGCGAACCTGGCAACGGCGATGGCGATGAAACAACGGGTAGGAACGGGGGGTGGGAAATAGCGGTCACGAAAAGCGGAACCGGTGCGCTTTCGCTTTTGGTCATAGGCGATGCTTCGTCAGGCGGCCGGTGCGGCGTTGACTGGATTGCAGCCCGAGCAAGGCCGTTGTTGATTCTCGCCAATCAGCTTCTCCAAATGGCTTGCTCTTGCCCACGGAAAGCCGCGGCGCCGCCAGTTCTGTAGTACCCGTCCGGCCAACACCACCTCAGGCTCGCCGCGTAAGACAAGCACCCCGGTGGAGGAGCTTCCCACCCCGGGGTGATCGACCGTCATCGTATTGTTCGCAAGTGGCTCAGCCCTGCGCGGCGTATGATGCCGGCACCGACTCGGCCACAGAGCCGGCGGCCTTCCACCGCCCCGGCAGCAGTTCCGCCAACGTGCTGATCGGCTGCTCGGCGATACGCGTCAGTACGTCGCGCAGGTAGTCAAACGGCTTGACCTGATCCCGCTCGCAGGTGGCGATGAAGCTGAACAGGATGGCGGCCGAGGGCGTCGAAGGTGTTGACGGTCACGTCCGGGCCGGTCTGCAGGGTCTCCGCCCCGTTTCCGTCGTCTACTGCCATCTCCCAAAGGGAACCAGAGTGACGGTCGCTCTTGGACCCAGTGCCTTCTCGTTCAGCCACACGCGGTACTTGATAACAACAGAAGTGGCGCTTCGCGGGATCGCGTAACGATAGAACCGCCGGCCGCGATCCGAGCCCATGAGAAACCAGAGCCCATCGTTGGGATTCTCAACGCTTGTGGTCACCAGATAGATGTGCGATTCCTCCTTAAGTGGCAATGTTTCCCAGTCGACCTGCACCTGTATGGCGAAGGGGCGGCGCTCCAATTCCCTGTCATCCGCGACAACGGACTCGATGCTGAGTCCCACAAGAGCCTCGGACTGAATCGATGCCGAACCGGTGCTCCCCGTAATGGGAAATGGGATGGTGATATAGGTGGCAGTGGGGTCGAAGGAGCATCTGTATCCCCTGGAGCCGACAATGTGCGAAGAAGGACATGAGCCCGCATGTGCGCATCCGCCGAGTGCAACGGACGCACAAAGCACTCAGAGAATAGCGATCTTCGGATCCATAGCAGTGCTCCCGGGTCTTGCCCAACTGAGCAAACGCCAGCTAATCGGCGTTGCACTAAAACGCTTGGTCCAACTCAACCGTCGCCGATCATCGATGCCCGAAACTCTGCTTGGCAGGGGTGTACTCACCCCACTTCGGGCAGCGAACCGGCCGCGGGCTTCCGCACCTTGGCGGGTTTGGCGGGTTTGGCGGGTTTGGGCTTCACACGTGGCTGAGCATCTTCCGGGGACGCCGGTCGTTGCCTCCGAGTCGGACCTTCCAGTTCGATGCCGAAGACGTCGGCCAGTTCGCCGGCGGCGATGGTCTTCTTACCGCCTGCCCCGCGACGCGTCATACCCTGGACGCGGCCGACCTGCTTGATCAGATCCAGATGGTCTACGTTGCGCAGCTTGAAGAACAGCTCCGGCTGGTCGTCGAGCCTGGCCCCCACGCCGTACAACACCGCCGCCACATGCTTGCACATGGTGGCCCAGTCCGGACAGGAGCAATCCAAGGAGATTTCCGATGGAGCCGGGAACATCCCGCCGTCATGGCAGGTGATAATCTCCATCACGCCGCTGGAAAGACGCCCCTGAAGCAGTTCGATCACCGAGGCGATCTTGCCGGCGCATTGCGACTTGATGGCGTTCCATCGCCTGGACGCCAGCGGCTTAATCTTGATCTCGATGCGGTAGATTTCGGATCCGCTGACGACGGCAGTGACTCGTCCGGGCTCAATTTGCAGGTCGAGAACGGAGCCGTTGCGCACATAGGTTCGCCCACGCGGCAGGCGGTTCTCAAAGTCGCTGTACGATTCGAGGTTGTCGCACCAGGCTTTGCCCCAGAAGGTCTTGGCAATGGTGCGGCCATCGATCGTCACCGGGGAGACCGTCCGCCCATCTTTGACCAGCTTCGCGACGTGCTTCTGCGCGTTTCTGCGCCGTTGGGCGACCGAGACATACGGCCTGAAACCGTAATAATCATTCCTATACCAGCCCATCGTCGATCCTTCCTGCTGCTACGACTCGATCGCCCGGTGGATGTCCAGCGAGACGAACCGCAGCAGCTCATGGTTGTCCATTTCCGTCAGCAGTTTTTCGCCGCCGCCTTCGAGCAGGTCCTTCGCCAGTCCGCTTTTTTCGGCGATCATCTGGTCGATCTTCTCCTCGACCGTGCCGCGACACACAAACTTATGTACCAAGACGTTCCGCTGTTGGCCAATGCGAAAAGCGCGGTCGGTGGCCTGATTTTCCACGGCGGGGTTCCACCAGCGGTCGAAATGTATGACGTGCGAAGCGGCAGTCAGATTCAAGCCGGTACCCCCAGCCCTGAGGGAAAGCACGAAGAACGGCGGGCCGTCCTCACGCTGAAATGCCTCTACCAACTCGCGTCGCTTGCCTACGGCCGTCTGCCCATGCAGGATCAGCCCGGGGCGCTCGAAGATCGTCTGGAGGTAGTCGGCCAGGGGTGCCGCGATCTCGCGGAACTGGGTGAAGACCAGCGCCTTCTCTTGGCGTTGGGCCAGTTCCTCGCAGATCTGACGCAGGCGTTCGAATTTGCCGCTGTGCTCGGGGCCGTACTCGCCGTCGCCCAACCATTGGGAGGGATGGTTGCAGATCTGCTTCAGTCGCATCAGATACGCCAGGATCAAGCCTCGCCGCTGGATGCCGTCCGCGTTTTTGAGGCTCTGGGCCAATTCTCGCACCGACTGCTCGTACAGCGCCGCCTGCTTCTTGCTCAAGGCGCAATAGGCGTTCACCTCCGTCTTGTCGGGCAGGTCGGCGATGATGCGCTTGTCGGTCTTCATCCGCCGCAGGATGTACGGCCGCACGAGCGACCGCAGCGGGCCGTAGTCGTTGTGCTCGCGGCTGGCCAGCTCTTTGGCGAATCTGGCGAACGCCTTGGCACCGCCCAGCAGGCCCGGGTTCAGGAAGTCGAACAGCGACCACAGGTCCGACAGCCGGTTCTCGATGGGGGTGCCGGTCAGGGCAATGCGGCCGCTCGACTTGAGTTCCTTCACCGCGCGCGTTTGCCGCGTACCCGAGTTCTTGATCGCCTGCGCCTCATCAAGAATCGCCAAATGCCAACTGCGATTGCGCAGCCATTCCATCCGCGAGAGCATGCCGTACGTGGTGATCACCAGATCCCGATCCGACAGAGTTGCCTGCATGCCGGGCTCATCCTCCATCGGGGCGTCCTCTTCCGACGGATGAGCGACGGACACCGACAGCAACGGTGCGAATCGGGCGATCTCAGCTTTCCAGTTGGCAATCAGGGATGCCGGCACCACCAGCAGGCTCGGCGGTGTTGATTGATTTCCTGACCGACGCTCCCGCCGCTCGCGAAGCAGTATCGCCAACACCTGGATCGTCTTGCCCAGTCCCATATCGTCGGCCAGACACGCCCCCAGCCCCAGCCGCATCATGAAACACAGCCAGTTCATGCCCGTCCGCTGGTACGGTCGCAATTGGCCCTGAAACTCCGCCGGCACATCGTTGGCCAGTGACTGCGGATTACGCAGCTCATCCAGCGTCTTCTCCAGCCAGTCGCCTGCCGCGATCCCCGACCAGGCCCGCGCCTCCTGTGAAACCGCCTCGGCCAGATCGCCACCCAGATTCGCCCCGGAAAGCAGTCGCATCCCTTCGTAGAAGGAGATGCCCCCTTGGCTCGCCTGCCGTTCCACGTGCTTCCAATGTTCAATCGCCTCCGCCAGTTTCTCCCGATCCACCTCCACCCATCTGCCCCGCAGGGGAACCAGGCCGCCTTCCAAGGCAAGGAGCATCCGCAACTCATCCTCCGTGAGCGGCTGGCCATCGAGCGTGACCGCAACGGAGAAATCGAGCAGGGCGCCGATGCCCAGTCTGGCCTTCTCCTTGTCGCCCACCTTCACGCTGACCACCGGCCGAGGCGGGCGGCTGGCCTTCCACCAATCGGGCACGCGCACGATGATGCCGCTCTCCTCGAACACCGGGATGTCCTTCAGGAAGCGGTAGGCGTCCCTCGGCGTCCAGGCCAATGCCTGGTAGACATCGCCGGAATCGACCAATTCATTGGCCAATGCGCTTTTCACCGTCGCACGCTGAATGGGCGTCAACAGCGACAGCAGGGCATCGCGGTTCTTCGCGCCGGCATATTCCTGCAGCGCCCTGGCCAGCGGCAAATGCTGGAGTCTGGCCTGGGCCGACAGCCGGTGGGCGTAGGTCGCCATGAATGCAAACGGATGCGTTTCGTCCCGCTTGTTCTCGGCCAGGTGAAAGGTCACCCGCCCCACCAGCCGCCACAGTGGATTCTTCGCTCGCAGATACGCCTGCGTTCCGCCCGGGCAGTTGCGGATCTCTTTGCTCACGTATTGGTCCAGATCCGACCACCACGCGGACAGAACCTGGGCGTTCAGATATTCCAGCCCTTTCATCGGCGGGGCCTGAAGCACAAGAAACGCCAGGTTCTCGGTGTTCGGCGGTGCGATCGCGGGCACCTCATCGCGATCCGGTCCCGGCGTATGGCACAGCCGCGTGAGATAGTCTCGGGCCAAGTCGCGCGCAAAGCCAAATGACGGCGGCAGACTGGTCTGCAACTCGACCGTGGCCAAGTGCAGCAGGCCCGCGGAGGGATGTACCGCGAACGCGCACCGGATGCGATCAGCCGCCGAAGCCGCCAATGTCGCCGCGCTCTCGTCGGACACTTCTTCAACGAACAATCGACCGTGAGGGGAGATGGACAGGCTCAATACCATGACGACCGATGATTCTACCGTAGCTGGCCCGGCGACGTTAGGAATGTCTGATCGTCGGCCTCATGAGTGCACAATCACGCCTACAACAACATTGCCAAACTGCCGGTAATAGAGGCTGTTTTCCCGCGGACGAGGCGTAGGTCCGGGTGAGGGAATGGCCGGTGCTCAGGGCGTTGTGGGCATCCTGGAGGACTGAGGCGGCGAGGTCGCCGGGCCAGTCGCCGGAGGTGTGGAATGTGCCGTCGGAGAGGAACAGGCGGGAGCCGATGAGAACTGCGGCGGGGGCGGCG
>JAPLNB010000322.1 GCA_026693085.1 Planctomycetota bacterium
CCCGCGAACAAAGTCCTAACTCATCCGTAGTACTCTACGTGGATACCGTCTCGTCCAACTTCGCCCTCCGCCCTTCCACCCCCGCCTCCCCCCTGGCCGTCGCGCCAGCCCCCGCTCCCTCCGCCCCACCAATTCTACAAAACGAACCCATTTCCCCCACTCGAAAATCGCCAATCGAAAATCGAAAATCCCCCAAAACCCCCGGCCACTCCCAAGGCCCCCAAAAAACACCAAGGTGGGAAAAGGGTGGGAAAAGAGGGGCCCACGTGGGGTTCTACGGGGGTTTTTCGAGGGGTTTTAAGGGGAGCAATGGCTACCCGCCGGGGTATTCTTCCCGAAACCCGAACCCCGAAACCCGACTCCCCCCTCTCCCTCCGCCCCACCATTTCTACAAAACGAACCCATTTCCCCCATTCAAAAATCGAAAATCAAAAATCAAAAATCCCCCAACCCCTTGTCAATCCAAAGGCCCCCCAAGACCACCAGGGGGTCCGGCGGGGGGGAAAAGGGGGAGCAAAGGGGGGTCCACGGGGGGTCTACGGGTGGTTTCCGGGGGGTTCTTGGGTAACCTGCGGCTGCCCCCCGGCGTGCCCTTTGAAATCCAAAATCCAAAATCAAAAATCAAAAATGATCCCCCCTCCAAAAGCCCTCATCGTCCACCAAACGTTGACCATCTGCTTCCCATCACCAGAATACCCCCCCATGATCATCACGATCGACGGCCCCGCTGGCACCGGAAAATCCTCCGTCTCCAAAGCCGTCGCCGAACGCCTCGCCTACGACTTCCTCGACACCGGCGCCATGTACCGCGCCATCGCCCTCGAAGCCGTCCGCCGAAAGGCCGATCTCTCGGACCCGCGTGAGCTTGCATTCATCGCCAAACATTGCCGCATCGAATTCGACTGGACCCAAACCCCCCCCGAAGTCCTGCTCAACGACGAACCCGTCTCCCACCTCCTCCGCGATGCCCAAGTCACCTCCGCCGCCTCCCACGTCGCCGTCGTCCCCGCCATCCGCGAGCAACTCGTCGCCCAGCAGCAGCGCATTGGCCTCGCCCGCCCCAACCTCGTAACCGAAGGCCGCGACCAGGGATCGGTCGTCTTCCCCCACGCCCAGTTGAAGTTCTATCTCGACGCCACCCCCCAGGAACGCGCCCGCCGCCGCGCCGCCCAACTCCGCGCCCGCGGCCAATTCGTCGACCACCAGGAAATCCTCACCCAGATCATGACCCGCGACCATCGCGATTCCACCCGCTCCACCGGCCCACTCGCCATCCCCAAAGGCGCTCAAGCCGTTGACACCACACTACTCACGGAACAACAGGTTGTGGACCTGATCGTCAACAAGGCTAACGCATTGCAGGGCCACGGATGACCGACCGCCCAACCACCACATCTTCCCTCCCCGCCGCTCCGGATTCCGCCGACTCATCCGACCGTCGCGTCGGCAATCCGCTCGTGTGGGGCACCATGAAATCGCTCTGCCGGATCATATTATCCCGCATGTTCGAGATGAAAGTCTATGGCCGGCAGAACGTTCCGCGCACCGGCGGGGCCATGCTGATCTCCAATCACATCAGCTATCTGGACCCGATCGTCCTCGGCGTTCAGCTCATCCGCCCGATCAGCTTCATCGCCAAGACCGAGCTTTTCCAGAACCGCTTCTTCGGCTGGCTCATCCGTTCGCTGAACACGTTCCCGGTTCGCCGCGGCCAGACGGACATGGGCGCGATTCGCGAAGCGATTCGCCGGCTGCGTGAAGGGCGAATCCTGACGATGTTCCCGGAAGGCACGCGGAGTCCCAATGGGCAGTTGGCGCGGATTCAGCCGGGCATTGCGATGCTCATCCGCCGCGCCGGGGTGCCGGTGATCCCCGCCGTTATCGACGGCACCTTCGAGGCCTGGCCGCGTGGCAAAAATTTGCCCACCCGTTTTCCGATCCGCGTGATGTACGGCCCGGCGTTGCCGATCGGAAAGCTCAAGGGCCACCAGATCGTCGACCTGATCCAGAGCACGTTCCGCTCCATGCAGGCCGAGCTGCGTGCCAAACGCAAACCGGATTCGCTCGTCTAAAGCAGCGCCACCGGATCGACATCAACCGCGATGCGTTCGCTGTCGGCGAAGGCTTTTTGCTCCCGCGCCTTGGCCAGCACTCGCTGCAGCACCGCGGCGCTTCGGCTGAACAAGAGCAACTGTGCCCGGTGATATCCCGCGATCCGGTTGATCGCGCACGGCATTGGGCCCTTGAGCGTGATCCGGACCTCCTGCGCATTTTCCTGCTGCATCGCCGCCAGCAACCCCACCGCCAGCTTTTCGCCGCGTTCCAGCAGCCGATCGGGGTCTTCATCGCGCAGAATGATCCGCACCATTCGCGTGATTGGCGGGAGGCCGACCTCGCGTCTGGACTGCAGTTCACGCTTGGCAAACGCCACGTAATCCTGGCGGATCGCCGCCTGGATGGTCAAGTCGTCCGGCATGAACGTCTGCAATATCACTCGTCCCGGGACACTGCCTCGCCCGGCGCGCCCCGCGACCTGGGTAATCAGGCCAAATGTCCGCTCGGCCGCGCGGAAGTCCGGCAGCGACAGCGCCGTATCGCCGCTGATCACGCCCACGAGCGTGACGTTCGGATAATCCAGTCCCTTGGCGATCATTTGGGTTCCCAGCAGGACGTGCACCTCTCTCCGCTCGAACCGCTCGAACACGTTGCGGTAATCCTCCGCCCGCCGCATCGTGTCCGTATCCATCCGCGCGTACTTCACATCGGGAAATCGCCTGGCCAGTTCCTCTTCGACGCGTTGGGTGCCCATGCCAAACAGCGACAGTTTCTTCCCGCAATCGGGGCACTTGGGCGGCAGCGCATTGACGGCCAGGCAATTATGGCAATGCAACTGGCCCGTGTGTACTGCTTGCTCGAACTTGGCTCCCGTCGCGGTTGTGCCGGCCGATCGATGGTACGTCATCGTCGCATCGCAGTACTTGCACTGTGCCACGAACCCGCAGGACGAGCAGCAGACGTAGTTCGAATATCCCCGCCGATTCAGGAGCAGTATGGCCTGTTGTCCGTCGTTTATTGTCGTCCTCAACAAATGCGATAGACGTTGCGATATCAGATGCACGCCCGGCCGATGCATCCGCGCCTCCCGCTTCATGTCCACAAGCTCGACGATCGGCAGCGCCAGGTTTCGCACGCGGCGGGGGAGGCTCAATAGGTGATATACGCCCTTCAGACTCGTTGTCTCGGGTTGCGGGTTGCGGGTTGCGGGTTCCGAAAGAGCGGGCTGATTGAGATTCGTTCCCCCTGCCCGCAACCAGCTCTCCAGCGAAGGCGTCGCCGAGCCCAGGATCACCGGCACGTTCTCGATCTGTGCCCGCTTGATCGCGACATCGCGGGCGTGGTAGCGCGGGGCGGTGTCTTGCTTGTAGCTGCCCTCTTGCTCCTCATCGACTACGATGATGCCCACATCGGGCAGCGGCGCGAAGATCGCCGACCGCGCTCCGACGACGACGTTGGCCTGGCCCCTGGCGATCTGCTGCCAGAATCCATGCCGCACCGATGCCGACAGCCCGCTGTGCAGGATCGCCACGCGTGGCAGCCGGTTGGTGAATCGGCGTACGGTCTGCGGCGTCAGCGTAATCTCCGGCACCAGCACGATTGCGCGCTTGCCCTTGGCGATCACATCGCGGATGCACTGCAGGTAAACCTCGGTCTTGCCGCTGCCGGTCACGCCATACAGCAGGTTCACCGAGAATCCCCCGCCCATCACCCGCGGCGACAGCTCGTCGTAAACCTTCTGCTGATCCTCATTCAGTTCGATCGGCTGCTCCTGCGTGGCCGCAGGTCCGGGCGCGACTTTGCCCAGCGAGGCGAAGTCCGGCTCCTCAATGATCGTGATCAACCCGGCCTTGGCCAGCTTCCGTACCGTCGGCGGCGTCGCGCCGGATTCGCTCGCCAGCCGCACCAACTCCACGGCCTTTCCAGGCTCGACCAACAGCAGCCGGGAGAGGATCGCCCGCCGCTTGGGGGCGCGGATTTTTTCCAGGATCGTTTGAATCTCTTCTCGGGACTTAGCCAGACGGATCATTGTGGTGTAGCCGAGGCCGATCCGCTTTTTGACGGCCGACGGGATCATGCTTTCGATCACGGTGCCCAATGCGCAGCAGTAGTAGCGGCTGATCCACCGGGCCAACTCCAGCATCGCCGCGGTGAGCAGCACGCGTGCATCGTCGATCGCGAGGATGTTTTTGGTTTGTTTGCACTCCGTCGTTGTTTTGATGCTGACGACGTACCCATGGGTAGGCTTGTTCCCGCGGCCGAGCGGGACGCGCACTCGCTGGCCCACTTGCAGCGTCGTCGCCAGGCCCCGCGGCACGGCGTAATCCAGCACGCGATCGAGGCTCCGCTCGATGGCGATGACGGCGAACAAGCCCACCTGGGCCACGGCGGGCTGGGCCTTTTCAATCTCCGGGAACAATGAGCTGTCGGTCATGGACAAATCCGCACCAGCGGTGGAAGGTCGCCGCTGTTTCTGCTATGGTTCGCTGCCGGAAGTACCGGCGGCCTGGTGCTTATGATACCCGGGTCCTTGAAGTTAGGGAACAGTTCGCAGCCGCAGGCGAGCACGGATCAGCATCCATGAGTTTTCTCAGCCCCTATCAGCGAGCCCGCATTCTGTTGTTGTCGGCATCGATCGCGTGTTTCTGTATATTCTGGTGGGCTGGCGCGATATTCCGCATTCCGGTGCATCCAGGCCACGAAGCCAGTCTACTGCAACAGCCATCACCGGTTGTCGCACTGCTTGTGGTTGCCGTGGTGCTGGTCCTATGCGTTGCGGTGGGTACGGCGATCGCGGGCATGGTGCGTTACGATGCCGGCCTGGTGGCGGGCGCCATTGGATTGGCGGCCCTCTCCGCCCGCGGTGGTTCGGTGCAGCATAGCATTTTCTGGGGGCTGGCTCACGGGAACTCCAGCGCGCTATTCCTTGTGTTGCTCGTTGAAACCGCCATCCTGGCGGTGCTGGTGGGGCTGTGCGCCTGGGCGCTGGCGCGGCTGTACCGCAACGGTATTGTCCGAGACCGCGAGAGCAACATTGCCTTGGCGATTGAGCCATCGATCAGCGGTGAAGTCGCCACGCTCCTGGTTCAGACGGTGCTGACCGCTATTGGCATGCTCGTTCTGGCGCGCAGCCCGGTCAAGCAACAGGCGATCGCCGCCGTCGCGATCTCGTCCTTCGTTGGCGCCGCGCTGACCGAATCCCTGCTGCCGATCGCCAGCCGCGCTCTGTGCTGGCTGCCGCCGATGTTGGTCGGAATGATCGGCTACGCTGCGGTCTGGTCTGATCCAGCGGGATATCTCACGGGCAATCTCAGCAGTTCATTTTCCGCGTTGGCCGTTCCGTTGCCTCTGGATTATGCCAGTGCGGGCCCGGCAGGGGCGCTGCTGGGCTACTGGATGGGACGTCGTTGGGCGAGGCAACGCACCGAAGCCGGCGAAGCATCGACTCCGCATCCCGCCTGAGCCTTCTGCGAATTCCCAAGCTACCTGTCGCTGCGCAGCCGAAAAACGGATAGAATGTATATTGCAGGTCTCGGTGACTTGCAGCGGCCGCAAGTTGGTTTTGATCCTCCCCGGCCTTTTCCGTCGTCTCTGTCACGACGTTTGTCTACAGAGGCGGCATTGGACGTTGCACCATGATCAAATCCCCCATTGCTGCCGCCGGGATGCCTGCTGCCCCCGCCGGGTCCGACGATTTCGACGGATTTCTCGCCAAGCTCGGCGCTCGGGACCGCCTGAACGTTGACCGCCACATTGCCGCCTGCGAAACCGAAGCCACGCCGGACCATCACCGTCTTTGTAGGCGATTGGCGACCTCCCTTTACCGCCTGGCGCCTCACTCGATCCAGACGATCGGCCAGCAGGCAGTGCAGTTCTACATTCCCGACGGCAAGTACCGCATGCAGGTCTTCGCCATGGAAGATCAGCGCGATGGCAAGGTCATCATTTACACCGTGGATGTCATGAAGCAGACGCTGAAGGATGGGGTGCTCCTGCAGCCCCGGCGAACCATGCCTCCATCCAGTGGATTCATCATCAAGGCTCATCCCGACCAGACCCTTCTCATCGAGGCTTTGGATGCCGCCAACACTCCCAATCCGTCCGCGTGGTACAAGCACATGCTCGGCTGGAACCGCAAGGCGTTGCGCATCACGTTGCTGACGAATGCCAGTTCCGCGCAGATCCGGGCCGCCGAGCAGGTCTGCGCGATTGCCGCGAAGCAGTGGAAGCAGGTGTGATACTTTAAGGCTTTGCCGAGCGAGTTGACGGCAGGGGTGTTGGGGCGGAGGCTGGAAAGAGGATCGTGATACGGGTTCCGACGCCGACGCGGCTGGCGATGCGGACGTCGCCGCCGTGGAGGGAGGCGATGGTCTTGACGATGGCCAATCCCAGGCCGATACCTCCGGTTTTCTTGGAGCGGGTGCCATCGACGCGGTAGAAGCGATCGAAGACGTGGGGCAGATGCTCCGGGGGGATGCCGCGGCCGGAATCGCGAACATCGATGCGGAGCAGGCCATTCTTGGCGTGGGCGGCGAGCTTGATCGTCCCGCCGGGGTTGGAGTAGGCGATGGCGTTTTCGATCAGGTTTCCGACGGCGCGTTGGAAGAGGTTGCGGTCGAGGTTGGCGGCGCTGGTGGAATCGGCTTCGAGCTCGAGGGAGATGTTGGCTTCGGCGGCGGGCGCGGCGTAGAACTCGCGGAGGACGGCCAACTCGTGGGCGATTTTGAGGTATTCGCGGCGGATCTGCATTTCGGGGTTGTCTGCGCGGGCGAGGAACAAAAGGCCGTCGATGAGCGAAGAGAGGCGGACGCATTCTTCGAGGCAAGAGCCGAGGACCTCGCGGTATTCCTCGGGTGAACGGGGCCGGCCGAGGACGACTTCGGCTTCGCCGCGGAGGTTGTGAATCGGGGAGCGGAGTTCGTGGGCGATGTCCGCGGAGTATCGCGAGAGGCGAGAGAAGGCATCTTCCAGGCCTTGGAGCATCTTGTTGAAGTTGTTGGCCAGGGCGGCCAGTTCAGCGGGGAAACCGGCCGGGGCGATGCGTCGGTGGAGCGTGGTGGAGCGGACGCTGCGGACCGCGGCGGCCATCTGCTCGATGGGACGCAGGCCATGGTGGGCGATCCAGTAGCCGACGGCGGCACAACAGACCAGGCCGACGATGAGCACGACCCAGAGCTGTTTGCGGTATTCAGCGAGGACGCCGCGGTTGAGGGTGTCGTCGATGGCGAATTGGACTTGGTAGGCATTGTCGTCGGTGGCGGTGGCGGGGATCTCGGAGACCATGACGCGGAACGGGCGGCCGGACGCGGAATCGACGCTGATGGTTCCGGCGCCGGGGTGCGCGTAGCTGAACATCGACTGGGGCGCGGTTTGAGCCATGCCGGGCGTCTCGGCCAGAACCGGTCCATCGGCGATCAGGACGCGGATGAGGACGAGGGTGCCGCGTTCGGACTGGGGGTCGATTCCCAGGACACGGCTGAGCCGGGTGGTGTCGGCTTTGTGGTCGTGGAGGATGTCTTCGATTTCGTGGATCCTGGCTCGCAGCAGCGAGCTGTTCGTGGCGCTGAAATGCTCGATCATCGCGAAATACAGGGCGCTGGTTCCCAAGAGCAGCAGCAGGAATGCGGAAGCGGCGTACCAGAACGTGAGTCGCGTCGCCAGGCTCCAGGGCCGGCGGGCGTTTGGCGGAACGGGCGGGGTTAGATCAGCAGCCGCGTTCTTCGAGGACATAGCCAACGCCTCGTACGGTGTGAATGAGCTTCAGATCGAATGGATCGTCAACCTTCAGCCGCAAGCGCCGCATGTGGACGTCAACCACGTTGCTGTCGCTGTTGAAGTTCATGTCCCAGACCTGCTCGGCGATCAGGGTGCGGGAGAGGACCTCGCCGCTGCGGCGGACGAGCAGCGAGAGCAGCAGGAACTCCTTGGGAGTCAGGTCCAGACGCCTGTTGCCGCGGGAAACCTTGTGGGCGGCCAGATCGACCTCTAGGTCGGCGATGCTGAGGATGTCGGGATGGCGGCTGGGGCTGCGGCGAAGCAGCGTGCGGATGCGCGCGAGCAACTCGGAGAAAGCGAAGGGCTTGATGAGGTAGTCGTCGGCGCCCAGTTCCAGGCCCTTGACGCGGTCCTGGACGCTGTCGCGAGCGGTGAGGAAGAGGACCGGCATGTGCAGGCCGCGCTGGCGAAGCTCGGCCAGGACCGACCAGCCGTCGCGGCCCGGGAGCATGATATCGAGGATGATCAGGTCGTAGCAGGTGTCTTCGGCGAGGTGGAGGCCGTCGTCGCCGCTGGTGGTGGTGTCCACAACGAAGCCGTGCTCGGCCAGGCCTTTCTGAAGGTAAGCGACGGTCTTGGTGTCATCCTCAATGATAAGTATCTTCACAACTCGACCTCGTGCGACAGCATAAACGTGGGGCGGAGGGGACGCAAACCACAGAGAAGTCGGGAGACCGGGGACAAAACACGAAGGCCGCTTTGAATTGGCGGCGTGCGGGCGGTAAGTTTAGGAAGTGGGGGGGACAGCAGATGTGGAAAGGACCGGGAAGTGCCGTTTCGGGTGATGATGGAGGTGCTGAAGGGATGAGGGCGATTGAATGCCGCAGCCGATGGCACTTGTTATGATATGGCGCAATCGCCGGCGCCACGGCTTGCAACCCACAAAACGCGGCACCGACAAAGGAATCTGCAGGATTCCTGGAGTGCCCTTGCCGAAGGGTCTGTGAAGTGAGTATGGATTTCTTCGACTTCCACGAAAAGGTCACCAAGCGGGCGGCCAAAGGCGACGCGGCGGGTGGGCCGCCAAAGGCGCAGCGGGAGATTCTGACCGTTACGCAGCTCACCGGCCGGATTGAAAAGGCGATCAAGGATGCGATGCCGGGGAGCGTTGTCGTTCAGGGCGAGGTGAGCAATCTCAAGCACCACGCCGGTTCCGGGCACTATTACTTCACCCTCAAGGATGCCAACGCCTGCATCGACTGCGTGATGTTCAAGAGCGATGCCGCGCGGCTGAAATTCTCGCCTCAGGATGGGATCGAGCTGCTGGCTACGGGTCACGTGGCGGTGTACGGGCAGCGGGGGCGATATCAGCTTTATGTATCACGCCTGGAGCTGCTGGGGCAGGGCGCGCTGGAACTGGCATTTCGGCAACTGTGCGCGAAGCTCGAGGCGGAGGGGTTGTTTGCCACTGAGCGTAAGAAGCTGATCCCGCTGTATCCGCAACGGGTGGCGCTGGTCACGAGCACGCAGACCGCCGCAATCCAGGACATGCTCAAGGTGCTGCGACGGTTTCCCTGGGTGCGAGTGCTGGCGTATCACGTGCCAGTGCAGGGGGACGGCTCGGCGGAGAAAATCGCGGCGGCGATTGCGGACTTGAATTGCCGGGCGAGCGACATCGGCGGCGTCGATGTCATCCTGCTCGGCAGGGGGGGGGGATCCCTGGAAGATCTGTGGGCGTTCAACGAGGAGATCGTGGCGCGGGCGGTGGTCGCGTCGCGGATTCCGATCATCACGGGCATCGGCCACGAAATCGACGTGTCGATAGCGGATCTGGCGGCCGATTACCATGCCCATACGCCAACCGAGGCGGCCCAGGTGGCGATCTCGCAATGGCGGGGAGCGAACGATGCCGTCGAGTCGCTCGCAATCCAATTGCGACGTGAGATCCGCTCGGTCATCCAGGATGCCAAGCAGCGGCTGATCGCCGTCCAACGCCACGAGCTCTTCCGGCGACCGATGGATCGGATCAACCTGGCCAGGCAGTTGCTGGACGATCGCCAGAGGGCGCTGGCGTTGGCGGTGGGGGCGAGGCTGCGGCGATTGCAGGCGACACTGCATCCGCTGGCCAACCGGCTCGATCAGCTCCATCCGCGGCATGGGATCGCCCTGGGCCGCGAACGCCTCAACTCGCTTGGCCGGCGGATGCAACAAGCGATGGCCACCCTCCAGCAGACGAGGACACGGCAGATCGAATCTCTCGCAGTGCACCTGAATGCAGTGGGGCCTGAGCAGGTCCTGCGCCGCGGCTACAGCATTACCACGCTGAAGAAGACCGGCGCCGTTCTGCGAAGACCGGCTCAGATCAAGGTCGGCGACCGCTTGGTGACGCGCGTGGCAGAAGGGCAAGTGCAGAGCAGGGTCGAGGACCCCAACCAACTGGGGCTGTTCGACTGATGCTCTGCGCAACTGCTCACCCGCTTCGCAATTCAGAACTACGCGGGGTTGCTCACATGCTGCTGTTTGACGATGACGTGCATGGAGTGGTACCCGAGCGGGCCACGCTCCACGCCGTATGATGCGTAATCGGTGAACCAGTGGCCATCGATGTTGTAGCGGAAGCGGTATTCACCCGGCGGAAAGGTGGCGCGGGCGGTCCACCAGCCGTTGCCTTGCGGCTGCTTGGGTAGCCTGTCCGCGTGCCAACCGTTAAAACCTCCCGCCACACCAGCAGACGCCGAGTGAGGCCGGAAGAAGCGAAACTCGACCTCCCCCTGGCTGCTCACAGGGGTCATATCAGATCTCCTTGGGGCCGTTACATCATCGGCAGGCGGCTGGGCGGTACAAATAGCCCTGACAGTCCGAGGCCGCTGTCGATAGGCACAAGACGCCGAGAATAATCAGATGGGTTCCCCCTGCATACGGAAAATCCGCATGTTTCTCGTACACACAACAGCGCCAAACCCCACCGCCGCACCCTCCCGATCCGCGCGCCACTTCCAAATACCCCGTCCGGTGGCATAATGCCGAGCGATGGGCGAAGCTTCACATATCGCCGACTCGCTGCCGGGCAGTGTATTGCCTGGCCTGCCAGCGAACAAGCCGCAGGAAACTGACGGCTGGCCGCCGACTGGGTCGCTTCTGCTGGCGGTGCTGGTTTTCTCCTGTCTCTCGCTGGCGGTCACGATCGCAACGCAGGATTTCCTGGAGATGGATGGCTGCGTGCACTATTTGTACGCGAGGTTTGCATTTCAGGAGCATCACCTCTTGGTGAACGTGTGGGGGCGGCCGGTGTGTACCGCCGTGTATGCGGTGGGTGTTGCGCTTGGCGGCCTGATCGGAGCTCGGGTGATGAGCTTGCTGATGGCGCTGGCGACGGGGTGGATCACGTATCGCATTGCGCGGGGGCAGGGGTATCGGTGGCCAGTGCTGGCGATGATCTTCCTGCTGGCGCAGCCGCTGGTGTTTCTGCATTCCTCTGCCGAGTTGACGGAGCTGCCGTTTGCAGTGCTGTTGGCGGCGGGGTTCTGGGCGTACCAGCAGCGCCGCTGGGCCCTGATGGCGGTGTTGGTCGGCCTGATGCCGCCGGCTCGTCCGGAGGGACTTGGGTTTGTCATGTTGGGGTCGGCGGCGCTAATGCTGCATCGGCAATGGAAGTGGCTCCCGGCGCTTGCGGCCCCGATGTTGCTGTGGAGCGTGGCAGGGTGGTGGACGTGTGGGCAGCCGGAGCCGTGGTATACCCGGGTGGCTCTGTGGTTGCCGGAGCATTGGCCGTATTCGTCCAAGAGCCTGTATCCGTCGGGATCGCCGTGGCATTTCGCGGTTTCATTGCCGGCCGTGGTGGGGCCGATTGTGTTCCCAGCCGTGTTAGCCGGTATCTGGCAGAGCATCGCCGGTGAGCACCGTCCGCGGCGGGCGATCCGTGGCCTTTACAACTGGGCGGCAGGGGGGCTGTTTGGGACGGATCATCGCGCGCGGTGCCAATGCCTGATCGCGATCATTCCGGTGATGATCCTGGCAGGCCATAGCGTGCTGTTCTGGATGGGGCGGATGGCCAGCAGCGGCGAGTTGCGTTACATGATGGTTGTGGCGCCGCTTTGGGCGCTGTTGGGGGCCAAGGGCTGGGAATGGGCCTTTGTACGCTGCCGCCTGCGCAATGCCGTGGCATACGCGGGAGTGGCGGCGATGCTGCCGATCTGCGCGAACGGCGTCTATCGCGTGGTGCCGCGGAAGATGGACGAGCAGTCGAAGCGGGCGCTGGCGGTGGTCCAGTGGTATGAATCGAGCGGCCTGAGCCAGCGCTATCCGAGGCTGGCGGCGGCGCATCCGGGGGTTTACTACTATGCCGACCTGAGCATGACGGACATGAATCGGTCGGCGGAGTGGAAGCCGCAGACGGTCCTGGCAGCGCCGGCGGGGACGATCCTGGTGTGGGACCCGCTGTATGCGATGTTCAATGCGGATGCGACCCGCACGGTGGAGATCAAAGAGGTATTTCAGTCGGGGTGGGTGCTGGTGAGGGTGCTGAAGGAAGAGACGGCGGCCGTGAAAGACACCCTGATCAACCGCATCGTGCAGAGTATACAGAAGGACGAGGTGGGGCGGTGGTGCATCTTCTTGAGCCCAAAGGATGCCCAGGGCAGGCAAACCGAGCGGCCGACGACAGTCCCAGGTATCGGCGGGCCAACCACGAAATCCAACTGATCAACCTTGGCACTCGCCGAACTGCGACGCGCCTGCGGATTGCCGAACCACCGGCAAGCCGGCTTCTACCCAAGCACGAATCCCGCCTGCGACGTTAACGGCGTTAAGCCCAGCGGACTCGAGTTTGGCACACGCCGACTGTGAGCGGCCGCCAGAGTGGCAAACAATATAAATCGGCTCGGATTCCCCCGCTTGCCGGTCCGATCGAACGGCCTGAACCCTAAGCGAGCTCAGCGGGACGAGGCGGGCGCCGTCAATATGCACCTGGACATACTCAGAGGCGGTGCGAACGTCGATAAGATCCATGGGCCTGTGCCGCTGAAGGAGATGGTGAAGATCTTCTGGAGAGATGGTCTGCATGCTCATTAGATCCGCCTGTGGGCAGAAGGTTACGCTCCAGCGGGTAGAAACAGGTAAAGCCACAAGGCGTGAAGCCGATCTGGCTTACCCCTTGGACACTACCCTCACCATCCGATAATCGATATGCTTCCTCTCCTGCGGCTATCGATTCCTGGCGTGCAGCAATGGCTTGTCATGGTCCCGGGTCTGGCAGCCCGATAAAGGTCTTGGCGTGATTGATCAGGGACTTTCTGTTTCGTTCACGCAGGAACCGCTCAGTATTGCGCCACTACATTTGGAGACCGAATGCAAACCAAAGCACTGATATTGACGCTCTGCCTGGCGGTCCTCACCCCCCCGGCTTTGGCCGCTGACGACGCTCGCTCCGCCGACGCGGCTTTGGCTATGCGTTTCTGCGAAATGGCCCAGCAGTTTGCCCTCCCCGACCCAGCTCACATGCGACAGTGCGCCACATTTCTCGAGGCCGCCCGGCTCAGCGACTTGACTGATCCGCGCTACCCGAGGCTTCTGGCAGACGTGCTGCTCGGTCTGGACGATACGGACGGCGCGCTGGCCGCGCTCGAAGCGATCCGCAAGCTCCGTCCCGCCGACCAGACCGCCCAACTCGACGTGATCTTCCTCTACGCCAAGCGCATGCAGTCAGTTGACCAGAAACTGAACTACCTCAAGGACCTGCTCGAGCGTGATTCCATCCCAGCCGTGGTCCGCTCAGTCCTGGCTTCGCAGTGCGCCCAGCTCCTGCTGGAAAGCGGCAAGGAAGACCAGGCCCGCGAGATGACCGAGCGCGCATTGACCCTCAACCCCCTGAACCTTGCCTCACTCTCGCTCAAAGCGCAGTGGCTCAAAGACGCTCCGCCCGCGCAACGCGCGGCACTTCTCGTTGCCATGCTTCGCTCCAACCCCGAGCAGCCCGATGCCTTCCTCTCTGCGGCGCGTATTGCCGGCAGCGCCGGCCTGACCAAGGAAGCCATCGACTGGTACCGCTCGGCCTGCTGGCTGAGATCCTCTCCCGATATCCTTCTGGAAGAAGCCAGCGAGCTGTTTCTCGACGACCAGTTGTTCTCCGCCAACGAACAGAAGCCAGGGGCTGCGCAGATCCTCGACGGCGTGATCGCCGCCGACCCTCAGAACTACCAGGCCATCGCCCTCCGCGTCCTTGTCGAGAAACGCAACGAAAAGAAAGACGCCCAACTCATCGACAAGCTGCAGGCCCAGGCCCGCAACTGCCTGGTCAATCGCCTCGCTGCGCTTCGCCAGGGCCTCGGCGTCACCGACGCCACCACTCGTCCCGTTACCGACGCGCCCATCGCGTTGCCCGACCTTGCGGCCGACATCCAACGTTGGAACAAATCCGACAATGCCCAGCTCAAGGACGAATACCTTCGAGCTTTGGCGGGCCTGGCCTTCTTCGAGGTCTACGTCAACAACCACCCCGATGAGGCCGAGAAACTCCTCGGCTATTACACGCAGATGAGCAAGGAGACCGACCCCGTCGCCGCACGAATCGCCGGCTGGATCCTTCTGGCCCGCGATCGCAAGGACGAAGCCAGGGTGAAGCTCTCCGCCGCCGCCAGCGCCAACGACGCATTGGCCACGCTCGGCCTGATCCGCACCTTCTCCTCCAGCCCCGAAGACCGCACCAAGGCCACGGAAACCGCCCGTCGGCTTCTCGCCGCCAACCCCGCCGGACCACTGGCCGCCGTCATCTACGACGCCGTCCGCGACCTCGGCGTCAAGGTCACCCCGTCCCCAGATGCCCCGGCTGTCAAAGCCGCTCTGGACGCCTTCCCCGGCGACTTCATGAATATCATGGCAAGGCCGCAGAGGTTCTACTCCCTCCGGGCCGAGCCGCTCAAAGTATCCCACTCCTTCGGCCAGCCCCTGCTCGTCCGCTTTACCCTCCAGAACAACAGCGAGTACGACCTGACCATTGGCTCCGAAGGCATCATCAAGCCCGACCTTTGGATCGATGCCCAACTCCAGGGCGCCAATCGTGGAATCATCCCCGGCGCCTGCATCGAACGCCTGACCGATGTGCTGGTGCTCAAGCCCCGGCAGTCGATCACCCGCGTCGTCCGCGTCGATCAGAACGACCTGTCTCTGCAACTGCGCCAAAACCCCGCCCTGGCCATCATTCTCTCCATAACCCTCCGCACGAATGTCATCTCCCCCGGCGTCTGCGGCGCCTGTGGCCAGGCCGCCAGTTCCACCAGGTTAATCGAGCGATCTGGTTTTGCCCAGACCGAATCAGCTATCCAGAAACTCTGCGCGTCCCTCACCACCGGCTCCGGCGACGAGAAGATCCGCAACATCCAACTCCTGGCGATGCTCAGCTTCTCCGCGGTGCTCGACAAGGACTCGTCGTTCAAGGCCGCCGCCCCCGCCATGACCGAAGCCATGCACAAGGCACTGACCGACCCGTCCCCCGCCGTCCGCGCCTATGTCTCCTACCAGCACCTGTTTGCCTCCGCACCCGCTGATCAGACTGCCGATGTCGAGCGCATGCTGGCCGACTCCGCCTGGCAGGTTCGTTTGCTGGGACTGGCCGCCATCACCACTTTCCCGCCCGACCATCCGCTGCCGGTCGATCGCCGCAAAGCGATTCTGGCCGACGCCGCCAAGAAGATGCCTGAGCTTCTCGCCCGCAGCTTCGCCGCCGCTTCTCTTGATGTGCTCGCCAATCCCCCTGCCACGCAACCCGCCACGCGACCCAAGTGACAGCTCACCGGATACGCGCATCCCGCCGGCGCTCACCAGCCGTGGCCCTTGCTGCGGCTTTCCTGTTTGTTCGGGGCTTCAGGCCTTTGCAGCCGTTGATCTTTCCTCAAGGGGCGTGTATCAACAACATTCAAGGATCACAGTTCCCATGCTGCTGTGACCGACCGCGCCCAAGGATGTCGTGAGCCAAACCACGCAAATCCCGTGCGAAGGGCCAAGCCCTGACCGCTCCGATGCTCGCCCGCACCGGGATAGCTTCATTGACGATTTCCGCCGTTTCTTCGTCCGCGGGCTGGCGGCGTTGCTCCCCACGCTCATCACCATCCTCCTGCTGGTAAAGCTCTGGGAGATCCTGTGGGACTACCTCGGCCGCCACATCATCTGGATAATTAAGCAGTTGAGCGTCCGCCCGGACCGCCCTGTCGCTCAAGTCAAATCCCTCTGGGACTACACGCTGTCGCTGTGGCTCGTGGAACTGATCGGCGTTGTGTTGGCAATCGTCCTGGTGTATGTGGTCGGCCTCTTCGTTGGTAACTTTATCGGCCGCACCGCTTGGCGCCTCGCTGAAACAGGCCTCATGCGCATTCCCCTCATCCGTTTCATATATCCTGCGGTAAAGCAGGTTACCGACTTTGTCTTGGCGGACCGCAAACGCCATCTCCCTGGCAGCCGCGTCGTCGCGGTCCAGCCCCACGCCTCGGGCATCTGGTCGATCGGTCTGGTCACCGGCCCGGGCATCCGCTCGCTGGCCGAGTCCATCGGCCAGGAGATGGTAACCGTCTTCATTCCCTCGTCGCCGACCGCCTTCTCCGGCTACGTTGTTGTCGTTCCGCGCCAAAGCGTCGTCGAGCTCCCGCTGACCGTCGAAGAAGCCATGCGTCTGCTGCTCACCGGCGGGGTCATCACCCCAGGCCAATCCAAGACCATCGCCGAACCCCTCCGCCAACCCCAGCGTCCCGATTCGCAACCGCAACTCAACCCGCTGCCCTTGCCGCCGACTACCTGACATGACAAAATGCAACCGACCCAGCGTAATGGCCGATACCAGCTTAGCCTGGCGTACAGGGGCGGTTGTTTTTCCTCTTTTCCTGTACAATGATTGGATGATGCACGAGCACTCTATTACAGAAGGAGCGTAATCGTGATTGTGACCGTGTCTTCGCGTCACATGAATGTCTCGTCGACACTTAAGAGTTATGCCGAACAAAAGGCCAATAAACTGCCCAAGTATTACGACCGAATCCAAGAAATAGAGGTCATCTTCGATGCTGGAAAGGACTCGATCCGCGTCGAGATGATCGTTAATGCGGAACACAAGAAAATGTTCATCGCGCATCACGATCAAGGCGACGCCTACGCCTGCATCGACGGATGTGTGGACAAGCTCGAAAGGCAACTGACCGAGTATAAAGACAAGTTCAGGAACCGGAAACACAACGCCGGCGAGGACAAACGCCTCCGGGCTTAATCCCCGCCCTGCCGTCTGGAAGGCCCCGCACGCGGCGGTGGCGCCACCCGGGATCCTTATAGGCAGGGGTTGTGCTGTTCGGTGTTTTGCCGGGCCGATGAACCTCACCGACCTGTTCAGGAGTGCGTTTACCCATGAAGTTCAGCGAATTCATCGTAAAAGAAGCTGTCGAACCCAATCTCAAAGCCACCGACCGTGACGCCGTTCTGGCGGAGCTGGTCAACAAATTGGCCGATGCGGGGGCTTTGCCCAAGACCGCGGTCGAAGAAGTCGTCGCCGCTCTCATCAAACGCGAGAAGAACGGCTCCACCGGTTTTGGCAAAGGTGTTGCCGTCCCGCACGTCAAACACCCGAAGATCAAGAAGATGGTCGGAACCCTCGGCCGAAGCGTTCGTGGCATCGACTTCGCCGCGCTCGACCACCAGTCGGTTTACATTGCCGTCCTCCTGCTGTCCCCCGAAAATCAGCCCCAGCAGCACCTCCAGGCAATGAATATCATCTTCACCAGCCTGCAGAAGGACACCTTCCGAAGGTTCCTCCGCCAGAGCGCTACCAGCGACGGTATCATTGAGCTTCTGGACGAAGCCGATCAAGGCAAATGATGCCCCGGACCCGACAGCAGACGGCTTTCTCCGCCCGCGACCGCAGGCCGCCAACCGCAGATTGTGAGCCTATGTCTACGGCTTCCAGAGAAGTTGTTATCCGCAACAGGGTTGGCCTTCATGCCAGGCCCGCCATGCAGTTCGTCGATCTGGCCAACCGGTTCCAGTCCCAGGTTCGCGTTGACACCTGCTCTGGCGAACCGGTGCAGGCGGACGGAAAAAGCGTCATGCAGATGATCATGCTCGTTGCCATCGAGGGCACCAAGCTCCGCATCACCGCCGAAGGCGGTGATGCGCAGGCCGCCGTCGACACGCTCGCCGGCCTTGTGGAAAGCTGGCTTGGGGACGACTGAGACACTCCGCGGTCCGGTCAGCGCACCGGTGGATTCAGTGCCACTGGATGCGCCCGCACCATCTTTATTGTGTCGGCGCGTTTGAAAATCCCGAGTAAATGCTGAAGATTATAGTTCGGTCATGGAAATCAAAAAGGGCATCGGTGTATCCCCGGGTGTCGTGATCAGCACGGCGATCGTGCTGGACGCGGAGGATCTGGCCATACCCCGCCGCCATATCGAGCCCCAACAGGTCGACCAGGAGATCAAACGCTTCCAGGATGCACTGGACAAGAGCCTGGTCGAGCTCAACGACCTCCGCGCGGCCGTTACCGTCAAATACTCCAAGGAGATCGGCGGGATCTTCGATTTCCACATCGGCATCCTCAAAGACCCATCCCTGTTCGAGCCGGTCGTCTCCGCCATCCGTAACCAGAAGGTTACCGCCGAGTACGCCGTCTCCGTCGTCCTGCGCCGCTTCGCCTCCAATTTCCAGGCCATGTCGGACCGCTATCTCGCCGACCGGGTCAAGGACATCTACGACATCGAGCGCCGCATCCTCCACAACGTCATCGGCCTCAAGCAGGAAAGCCTCGGCCAACTCACCTACGACGCCGTTGTCATCGCCCGCGACCTGTTGCCCTCGCAGACCGCCGCACTCGACCGCACGCACATCAAGGGCTTCGCCACCGACGTCGGCGGCCGAACCAGCCACACCGCCATCGTCGCCCGAGCCCTCGGCATCCCTGCCGTTGTCGGCCTCGGCAACCTCACCGCGGAAGTCTCCTCCGGTGACACCATTATCATCGACGGCAACCGCGGCGTCGTCATCATCAACCCCGACGACGATCAACTCGTCGAACATCGCGAATACGAACGCAAACGCGAAGCTATCGAAATCGAGCTCAAGGAACTGCAGAACCTGCCCGCCGTTACCAAGGACGGCCACGTGATCAGCCTCCAGGCCAACATCGAATTCCCTGAAGAGGTCAACGATGCCGTCGCCCGCGGCGCCGCCGGCATCGGCCTGTACCGCACCGAGTTCCTCTATATGGCCTCCGCCTCCGAGCCCACCGAGGAAGACCATTACCGCGCCCACGCCGACGCCCTCAAACGCCTCGACGGTCGGCCGCTGGTCATCCGCACCCTCGACCTCGGCGCCGACAAATACACCCAGGCCAAGCAGGTTGTCCCCGAACGCAATCCCTTCCTCGGCGACCGCTCCATCCGCATGTGCCTCCACAACATCCCCATGTTCAAACGCCAGCTCCGTGCCATCATGCGCGCAACGGTCCTTGGCGATGTCCGCATCATGTTCCCCATGATCAGCACCCTCATGGAGCTCCGACAGGCCAAGATGATCCTCAACGACGTCGTCGAGGAACTCGAGGACGAAGGCCTTCCCTTCCGACGCGACATCCCCGTCGGCATGATGATCGAGGTCCCCTCCGCCGCCCTGATGGCCAACCAGTTTGCCCGCGAGGTTAACTTCTTCTCCATCGGCACCAACGATCTTGTCCAGTACACCCTCGCCGTCGACCGCACCAACGAAAAAGTCGCCGGCCTGTTCTGCCCCGCCCACCCAGCCGTCCTGACCCTGCTCCGCGACGTCATCCGCGCCGGCCACCGCAACTCAATTTCCGTCTCCGTTTGTGGTGAAATGGCCGGCGAACCGTTGTATACTTTACTGTTGCTTGGACTCGGCCTGACCATTTTCAGCATGAACAGTCCGGACATCGGCGAGGTCAAAAAAATCATCCGCTCCACGACGCTCGAGCATGCGCGCCAGGTGGCCCGCAGAGTCATGAGCTTCGATAGTGAGCGACAGGTATTGCACTTCCTGCGAGAAGAAACCAGGAAGATTATCCCAGAGGTATTCTAGTCATTGGTCCCCTGTCCCTTTTCCATGTCGCCCCAAATCAGCCATCCAGCACTGCTGGCAATTGGCAACTGACAACCGGCAACCAACGGACAATGGGCCAATCACAGCAAGGAACAGCGTAAAGCACATGGCTAAGGAAATGCTGATCAACGTCTCGGAGGGCGAGGAGTGTCGTATCGCACTGGTCGAAAACGGGAGGCTTGACGAGCTCTACATGGAGCGCACCAGCGCTACCTCCCACGTCGGTAACATCTACAAGGGCCGCGTAACCAACGTCGAACCCTCCATTCAGGCCGCCTTTGTCGATTTCGGCCTCGGCCGCAACGGCTTCCTCCACATCTCCGACCTCATGCCCACTTACTTCGGCCACAAGGGCGACGATGTCCAGGAGTCCGTCGGCCGAAAACTCGCGCGACGCGACCGTCCCCCAATCCAACGATGCCTCCACCGCGGCGACGATATCATCGTCCAGATCATCAAGGAAGGCATCGGAACCAAGGGACCAACCCTCTCCACCTACATCTCCATTCCCGGCCGAATCCTCGTCATGATGCCCGGCATGTCCAAGCTCGGAGTCTCCCGAAAAATCGAGGACGACGAAGAACGCCGCCGACTCCGCCAGATCCTCGACGCACTCAAACCCCCCAGGGACTCCGGCTTCATCATCCGCACCGCCGGCATCGGAAAGTCCAAAACCGACATCCAACGCGACCTCCAATACCTGACCCGACTATGGCAAAATATTGAAAAAAAAATCGCCTCCGGCCCCGGACCCATGGAACTCTACACCGAAGGCGACCTCCTCACCCGCACCGTCCGCGACGTCTTCACCTCCGACATCGCCCGTATCATCGTCGATAACAAGGACATCGCCCATCGCGTCAAGGAATTCATCAAGATCGCGATGCCACGCACCAAGAACAAGGTCGATCTCTACGAAGACCCCATCCCCCTCTTCCACAAGTACGGCATCGAAAAAGAAATCGAGCTGATGTACAGCCGCCATGTCCCCCTGCCCTCCGGCGGCTCACTCGTCATCGATTCCACCGAAGCCATCGTCGCCATCGACGTCAACAGCGGCAAATTCCGCGACCACTCCGACGCCGAGATGACCGCCTTCAAAACCGACCTCGAAGCCGCCGACGAAATACCCCGCCAATTGCGCCTCCGCGACCTCGGTGGTGTCATCATCTGCGACTTCATCGACCTCCGCTATGAACGCCACCGCCGCGAACTCGAAAAACGCCTCGACGACAACCTCGCCAACGACCGCGCCAAAACCAAAATGCTGCCCATGAGCCAGTTCGGCATCATCGAAATGACCCGCCAACGCATGCGCCCAAGCCTCAAACGTTCCATCTACTTCGACTGCCCACACTGCAAAGGCGCCGGCCTCGTCAAGACTCCCGAAAGCATGGCCCTCGACGTCATGCGCCGACTCGCCATCGCCATCAGCGACCAGCGAGTTGCCCACGTCGAGTTGGCCGTCTGCCCCGAGGTCTCCTACTACCTCCAGAACAAGAAACGCTCCTCGCTGACGGCCCTCGAAACCCGCTTCGGAAAACACATCATCATCCGCTCCGATGCCACCCTGGGCATGGACGCGGTGCGACTCGAACTCTACGACTCCCGCGACGGCTTGGTCTTCCTCGAAGCTCTGGGCATGACCCCGCAGGCCGCCCTCGGCCATCCGGCCCCCGCCCAGCAGCGGCCCTCCGATCCCGGCCGCCGCGACCAGCAGCGACACCGCGACCAGCGCCATCGCCAGC
Organism: Planctomycetota bacterium; assembly: GCA_026693085.1. GTDB lineage: Bacteria > Planctomycetota > Phycisphaerae > Tepidisphaerales > Tepidisphaeraceae > JAPLNB01. The sequence continues at coordinate 21,603 of JAPLNB010000322.1, forward strand.
AGCGCGACGCCCAGCCTCCCCCCCGCGATCGCGAAGAACGCGAAGAGGAGGCCGCCGAAGACCGCTTCGACATTGAACGCGTCGAGGAAGCCATCGATGAACGCGAGCAAGAGCAGGAAAAAATCGCCCAGGCTGCCGATTCCCTCGTCGCTCCGAACCGCCAACCATCCAACCAGAGCGACCGGCTCGCACCTGCCCCCGAGACCAGGGAAACCACCGAACCGGTGCCACCGCCTCATCCAAAGCCGCTTCCACAGGCCCAACGCCATGTCCCCGCTCCCTCGCCCGCTTCTCCATCCGCCCCAGCTCCCGCCGCCTCCGAATCCAGTCACTCCCGTTGGCGCCGTGGCCGCCGTGGCCGTCGTGGAAACGAACCCCAACCCCAGCCCGTCCAACGCTCTGCTACCCAGGCTCCAACTCAACCCGCGCCCGCGCCCGCTCCCAAACCTCAGCCCCAACCCATCAAACAAGCATCGCCACCCCCGCCCGTAATCGTCCAGCCCGCTCCGAAAGCCCCCGCTTCCGAACCGCCGACACAACCCAAGCCCGCACGTCGTCGCGGCTCCCGCGGCGGTCAAACCACTCGCAAAGGCCGCTCCCGTTCCAAGGCCGCCCAAGCTTCCCCCGATGACAACCAGGCCTCCCAGCACGAGCCTCAAGCCCCCGCCGCTCCTGCGCCCTCCACTTCCGTCATCCGCACCGGCTCCAGTGATCGCCACCTCATGCAGGATGAGCCCATCCTCCCCCAGCCCCTCGCTCGTCCCAAGACCTACCGCGACCTTGACAGCATTCCTGACGATCTGGATTGACCTGACTTCTTCCCCTTCGATCACAACGCCCACGGAGCCTCGCTCCGTGGGTTCTTTCATTCCGCTCCACTGGATTTTCGCCCCTGCCAGTGTGGTGCACCCTCGCTATTATGCACAGCCAGCCCGTTTGCCGCCCGATGGTTGGCTGCAACAACGCCGCGAGTCGCCGAGATCTCGAGGACCCCCGGCAATTCGGGTCTCTGCCCGGAATTCTGATGCTTGAAATGAGAATTGACCTCGCTTATCCTTCTGATCCTGGCTGACGATATATAATCGTTGTAGCCGTTGCCGAAGTAGCTCAATGGTAGAGCACCGCTTTCGTAAAGCGGGGGTTAAGAGTTCAACTCTCTTCTTCGGCTTGGGAATTATAAACCCCTGAGAAATCAGGGGTTTTTTTCATGTCCGCAGGCGATCTCCTACTCAAAAAGTCGGCTTCCAACGTTCGGAGGCCTTCGGATCTTGGACAGGAATTCCGAAACCACGGGTAGACTGCTCAGGCAATCACGATATCCTGCTATGGATGCCCGCCCTGCTGACCGAGCACGATCTGAACCGGTGCTGGCGATTGCCCTTCTGCTAGCTCTGTGGCCACACGTTCCAGCCGGGCGATCCCAAGAATCGGGACCATGTTCCTCCCAGTGCGGGACAATACAAAGGGGACGGGAGTCATTGTTTCTCCTTCCGCGCCCGGCCGCGATTTCGGAAGGTGTGCTCCAGGCCCAGGCCGGCCGCGGTGCGCGCCTGCCAGCCGGGATCGCCGTAGGGCCGGCCGCGTTTGACGCTCTGGCGGATAGCCTCCTGTTCAGATGTCCGCATGGGGCGGTTGACCAGTGACGTCGGCTCCGCTGAAGACCCGCCGAAAAAACTCCGTCCCCCCGAATGACCTGATCGCCTCTTCCCCCGACCTCCCCCTGACCCCCGCCAACCGACTATCTCCAAACCCTAACAATTCCAGCCATTTTTGACTTGACATTGCCACCATTCTGTGGTATAATACCCCCGTGGCAGGCCGGACGCGGTCCCCCTGCCGGGTCGGGGGGCAAATCCCCTCTTCCAGGCTCTTTGAAAACTTGATTCCGCACCGCCTCCGCCCCAATCGCCCCCTCATATGCTCGCCGGTCGCTATGTGTCGTTTTCGGTCACTTTGTGGTCGTTTTTGTTCGGTTTTGTTCGGTTTTGCCCGGTTTTGCCCGGTTTTGCACGGTTCTATTAAACAGAAAACCACTCAAACCCCTTCCCCCGCTCATCTTACGCTTTTACCCCCCTCCGCCAAACTTTTTTCCCCCTCCCATTGCAGGATACTGCCTCCAAACACTGCCCCTCA
>JAPLNB010000323.1 GCA_026693085.1 Planctomycetota bacterium
AAGTCCCTCAAAGCCCTCGAAATCTGCGGCAACATCGAGGACGCCGACACCCTCATCAACGTCTCCCACTTCAAAGGCCACGGCGACTGCGGCTACGGTGCCGCCTGTAAAAACCTCGCCATGGGCTGTGTCACCCAGAAATCCCGCGGCGACCTCCACCAGCTCGAAGGCGGCCTGGTCTACGACGAAAAACTCTGCTCCAAATGCAAAAAATGCGTCGCCGCCTGCACCCGCGACGCCGCCAAGTGGAACGCCGAGAAAGATCGCCTCGAAATCTTCTACCACCACTGCGTCTACTGCCGCCATTGCGTCCTCGCCTGCCCCAAGGACGCCATCAAGATCACCGGCGGGGGTTTCATCCCGTTCCAGCGCGGCCTGGCCCTGGCCACCCGTGAAGTGCTCAGCACTTTCGACCCCGCCCGCGTCCTCCACATCAATTTCCTCACCCAGATCACCATCTACTGCGACTGCTGGGGTTTCTCGACCCCCGCCCTGATCCCCGACGTCGGCATCCTCGCTTCACAGAACATCGTCGCTGTCGATAACGCCAGCCTCGACCTCACTCGCGACGGCCAACCTCTCCCCAACAGCCTCCCCCCCGGCCGCCAGCTCGTCCAAGGCAACCACCTGCTCGAACGCATTCACGCCAAAGACCCGTACGTCCAGATCGCTCAAATGGAATCCGTCGGCCTGGGCACCGGCAAATACACCCTGAAAGAAATCCGCTAACCCCTCGCCCGCGGACCGTCCTGCGTTTTTCGGGAGTCGCTTCATGCATCTCTACCCCATCGACTGGATCATCGTCATCGTCTCCGTCGCCATCTGCTTCCTCCCCGCACTCCTCTACGCCCGCCGCGCCGGCTCCAGCACCGCCGAGTTCTTCGCCTCAGGCCGGGCCGCCCCCTGGTGGCTCATCGGCATCTCCATGGTCGCCACCACCTTCTCCACCGACACCCCCAACTTCGTCACCGACCTCGTCCGGCAAAAAGGCGTCGCCAACAACTGGCAATGGTGGGCCTTCCTCCTCACCGGCATGCTCACCGTCTTCTTCTACGCCTCGATGTGGCGGCGCTCACGCGTCCTCACCGACCTCGAATTCTACGAAATCCGCTACTCCGGTCGCCCCGCCTCCTTCGTCCGCGGCTTCCGCGCCATCTACCTCGGCCTGTTCTTCAACTGCATCATCATGGCCTCGGTGAACCTCGCCGCCTGCAAAATCGCCAACGTCATGCTCGGCCTGTCCATGACCAGCTCCCTGCTCATCTGCGGCGTGATCAACGTCTTCTTCGCCGCCACCTCCGGCCTCTGGGGCGTCCTCGTCATCGACATGATCCAGTTCGGCATCGCCATGAGCGCCTCCTTCGCCGCCGCCTACTTCGCCGTGAAACAGCCCCAGGTCGGCGGCCTCTCCGGCCTCATGCACAAGATCGACCCCAAAATGCTCAACCTCCTCCCCGACTTCGGCGACTGGAGCCTGGTCCTCTCCATCCTCATCATGCCCCTGGCCGTCCAGTGGTGGTCCGTCTGGTACCCCGGCTCCGAACCCGGCGGCGGCTCCTACATCGCCCAGCGCATGCTCGCCGCCAAAACCGAGCCTGACGCCCTCCGCGGAACCCTCTTCTTCAACGCCGCCCACTACGCGCTGCGTCCCTGGCCATGGATCATCGTCGCCCTCTGCTCCCTGATCATCTATCCCAACCTCTCCGACATCAAAGCCGCCTTCCCCAACGTCGACGACAAACTCATCAAGCACGACATCGCCTACTCCGCCATGCTCAAGTTCCTCCCGCCCGGCTTCATGGGCCTCATGGTCGCCGGCCTCCTCGCCGCCTACGTCTCCACCATCATCACCCACCTCAACTGGGGCACCAGCTACGTCGTCCACGACTGCTACCGCCGGTTCATGAACCCCGGCGCCGATGAAAAACACTACGTCCTCGTCGGCCGGGTCGCCACCGGCTTTCTCATGATCGCCGCCTCCCTGCTCACCTATGTCCTGGAAAGCGCCGAGGCGAATTTCAAGCTCATGGTCTCCATCGGCGCCGGCACGGGCCTGATCTACCTCCTCCGGTGGTTCTGGTGGCGGATCAACGCCTGGTCCGAAATCGCCGCCATGGTCAGCTCGTTTGCCATCTCGGCCGGCTTCTTCATCGCCGGGAAATACGGCCACAAAGTCTCCGGCGACTATTCCCTCATCGCCACCGTCCTCGGAACCACCTTCGTCTGGGTTCTTATTACCTACATCACTCCCGCGGTTGATCACGCCACCCTCGTCCGCTTCTATCAACTCGTTCGTCCGGCCGGCCCCGGATGGAAACACATCCGCGCCGCCGCCGGCGTCGGCCCCTCCCCAGACAGCCTCCCGACCGCTTTGCTCGGCTGGGTCATCGGCTGCCTCTTCGTCTACTCCGCCCTCTTCGGCGCCGGCTCCTTCATCTACGGCCGAACTCCCCAAGCCATCGTCTGGACCATCCTCTTCATCTTCAGCGGCATCGCATTAGCCGGCATTCTCCCCCGTTTCTGGTCCCACCAGCAACCAGCCCCCACCCCCGTCCTGACCACCACCAACCAACATTAGCAACTACCAACTACTAACTATCAACTACCAACTACCAACTATCAACTAACACTATGAAATTCCCCAAGCCGCCTCTGCACATCCAACCCACCACCCTCTGGGACTACCCCTCCCAGCACTACGGCGACTCGCTCCAAGGCGACCCCAATTACAAAGGCGCCACCCCCTCCTACATCATCTGGAACCTGCTGCAACGCTACACCCAGCCCAACGACCTCGTCGTCGATCCCATGGCCGGCTCCGGCACCACTCTCGATGTCGCCCGCGACCTCAAACGCCGCGCACTCGCCTACGACGTCCACCCCACCCGCAAAGACATCTTCCGCGTTGACGCCCGCAAGCTTCCCGCAGAACTGACCCATAAAGTCGACTTTGTTTTCATCGATCCCCCATACTCCACCCATCTCGACTACGGCCCCGACTCCCGCGACATCGGCAAACTCGACGCCGCCCGCCCCGAGTATTACCAGGCGATGGCCCAAGTCATCTCCGAAATCCACCGCATCCTCCGCCCCGCCCACCACATGGCCCTCTACGTCGCCGACTCCTTCGTCAAAGGCCAAGGCTTCCACCCCATCGCCTTCGAGCTCTTCCAACTCCTCCGCCAGCACTTCGAGCCGGTGGATATCATCTCGGTCATCCGCCACAACAAAACGCTCGAGATGGGCAACTACCGCAAAGCCGCGGAGGAAGGCAATTTCTTCCTGCGGGGGTTCAACTACCTCTTCATCATGCGGCGGTCATCCGCCACCCGCCCCACCTAGCGATCCAACGGACCAAACCCGTTAAATCGACCCCCCAACATATCTCCCCCCTTCTGTCAATCACAAAAAACACTCATTGCCGCACTCCCCGAGAATCTTCGCGTATAATGCAGTATGGAAAGGGAAAACAACGTGATCGATACACCTTTGAAATCGCCCACCAGCGTCCACAGAACCCCCGATCTCTCCGCCGAGATTGCCCGCACCGTCCAGAAGCAGCCCGGTGATCGCATCAAGTGCCGCCGCGTCGCCGCCAATACCTATCGCTGCAACTGGTTCGCCCCGGAGCACGCTGCCGAGGATCAAGGGCTCTGCTTCCTCGACACGTATCGCATCCGCGACAGCCGCTTCCTCCGCGTTCAAAAAACCAATGGCCAGTTGGTCATCGAAGACCTCACCCTCGCCACCGCCCGCAACAACTGACCCGCCCTATTCCCACCAACGCATCACCAGGCGCGGCCCACCAGCCGCGCCTGTCCCGCTTTCCGGTTCCCTGCGGATCATTCGCCGCCGACCCCCGCCTCCCCACCCCCCGCCGCCTGGTCCCCCTCGCCGAACGCCCGCTCGACCACCGCTAAAATCGTAACCAACGACCCACAAACAACTAACAACAAACAAGTCTCGCGAAAATGCTACAAATGCTACAAACGCGAAAATGCACTCCACCCACTCCCCGTTTCCCCTCCCTCCCGAACCCCGAAACCCGATACCCGATACCCGCGACAACCGCCCGCCCCGCTGGTACCATTACCGCCCAAAGAGGAACTGACTATGCCAACACAACGACCGATCGCCATCGTCCTGCTCTCCGCAATGCTCGTCCTGCTCGGCTGCGCCCAAAACCAGGCCAATATGGAACTGCGGGCCGTCGCCTCGCCGCCCGCTGACGGTGGGGGGGCTCTCTACGTCTCCAACCGCCCGCCCCTCCTCCCCAGCCCCTTCGTCAAGCTCCCCATCGGCTCGATCACCCCCAAAGGCTGGCTCCACCAGCAGCTCATCCTCGAGAAAAACGGCATGTCCGGCCGACTCCCCGAAATCTCCAAGTGGTGCAACTTCCAAGGCAACGCCTGGGCCGATCCCAACGGCGCAGGCCACTCCGGCTGGGAAGAAATGCCCTACTGGCTTAAAGGCTTCGGCGACCTCGGCTACGTCCTCAACGACCAGCCAACCATCAGCCTCACCAAACGCTGGATCGACGCCATCCTCGCCACCCAACGCGAAGACGGCTGGTTCGGCCCACGCGAACTGCTCACCAGCCTCGACGGCAAGCCCGACTTCTGGCCCAACATGCTCGCCCTCAACATCCTCCAGTCCTACCACGAATACTCCCCCGACCCACGCATCATCCCCTTCATGACCAAATACTTCCGCTGGCAGGCCAACTTCCCCGAAAAGGACTTCATGGTTGGCTACTGGCCACACATCCGCGCCGGCGACAACATCGAATCCATCTACTGGCTCTACAACCGCACCGGCGAAGCCTGGCTGCTCGATGTCGCCGCCAAAGTCCACCGCACCATGGCCCGCTGGGACAACGACATCGCCAGTTGGCATGGCGTCAACCTCACCCAGGGCTTCCGCGCCCCGGCCGTCTACTACATGCAGGCCAAAGACCCCAAATTCCTCCAAGCCTCCATCCGCAACTACAACAAGGCCATCGACACCTACGGCCAGTTCCCCGGCGGCATGTTCGTCGCCGACGAAAACGCCCGCCCCGGCTACACCGACCCCCGCGGCGGCGCCGAAACCTGCTCCATCGTCGAGTTCATGCACTCCTTCGAAATGCTCACCAAGATCACCGGCGACGCCACCTGGGCCGACCGCTGCGAAGACGTCGCCTTCAATTCCTTCCCCGCCGCCCTCACCCCCGATTGGTCCGGCCTCCACTACGTCACCAGCGCCAACCAGGTCCAGCTCGACAAAAACAACAAAGCCCCCGGCATCCAGAACGGCGGCAACATGTTCTCCTACTCCCCCTTCGAGTGCTACCGATGCTGCCAGCACAACGTCGCCCATGGCTGGCCCTACTTCGCCGAAGAACTCTGGCTCGCCACCTCCGACAAAGGCCTCGCCGCTTCCCTCTACGCCCCCTCCCAAGTCACCGCCAAGGTCGCCGATGGCTCTTCCATCACCATCTCCGAAGAAACCGACTATCCCTTCTCCGACACCCTCAAATTCACCATCACCAAGCTCGACAAACCCCAGACCTTCCCCCTCTACTTCCGCATCCCCGCCTGGTGCAAAAACTACGAGCTGAACGTCAACAACCAGACCCTCGGCTCCGTCGCCATCAAGGCCCCCTTCTACGCCGTCGTCGACCGCCAATGGCACGCCGGCGACACCGTCCAACTCAAGCTCAACATGAAGATCACCACCAAGACCTGGCCAAAACAGAACAACGCCGTCTCCGTCAATTATGGCCCGCTCACCTTCTCCCTCAAGATCGGCGAAAAATGGACCCGCTACGGCAACAACCCAAAATGGCCCGAGTTTGAAGTCTTCCCCACCACCCCCTGGAACTATGGCCTTGTCGCCGACTCCAAATTCGAGCTTCAGCGCCAGCCCGGCCCACTCGCCGCCCAACCCTTCACCCCCGACGCCGCCCCCATCCAGATCCTCGCCAAAGCCCGCAAGATCCCCCTCTGGAAACAAGACCCCAACGGCCTGATCCAACCCCTCCAGCCCAGCCCCATCAAGTCCGCCGAGCCGGTTGAAACCGTCACCCTCATCCCCATGGGCGCCGCCCGCCTCCGCATCACCGCCTTCCCCTCCATCTCCGACGCCTCCAATGCCCGCGAATGGCAACTTCCCCCCATCGCGCCCCTCGCCTCCCATTGCTTTGAAGCCGACACCACCCTCGCCCTCAACGATGGCAAAATCCCCACCAGTTCCAAGGACCAGAAACCCCGCTTCACCTGGTGGCCACGCAAAGGCTCAACCGAATGGGTCCAATACGACTTCGACAAGCTCAAAACTTTCAAAGGCGCCGAAGTCTATTGGTACGACGACACCGGCACCGGCGGCTGCCGTCCCCCAACCTCTTGGCGCATCCTCTACAAGTCCGGCAACGACTGGAAACCCGTCCCCAACCCCACCCCCCGCACCACCGACCTGGACAAGTTCAACAAAACCACTTTCGACCCCATCCAAACCCAATCCATCCGCCTCGAAGCCCAGCTCCAACCCGATTTCTCCTCCGGCATCCTCCAATGGCGCCTGATCGAGTAACACAACACAACTTCACGCCACACGGTACACACAATTAGAGGCTTCGGGTGCCATGCCCACGTTCCCGTGGGCATGCCCCAGACCAAGACTATTAAGGACACTCAAATGAACATCTCCACCATCTCGATTGCCGCAATTCTCGCCTCGCTGATGATCTCGCGTCTCACCTTGGCCGCCGACACCCCCGCCAAAACCATCAACATCGTCGTCGTCACCGGCGGCCACGGCTTCGACGAAAAGGAATTCCCCAAGCTCTTCGCCGGCTTGGGCGATATTCCCAACATCAAAGTCGATAAAGTCGATTTCAAGGCCCTCAAAGACGAAGCCGAACTGTTCGACGACATCTCCAACTGGAAATACGATGTCATCGTCTTCTACCACATGACCCAGAAGATCACCGAAAAACGCCGCGCCAACTTCCTGGCCCTCCTCGATAAAGGCGTCGGCGTCGTCGCTCTCCACCACTGCATCGGCGCCTTCCAGGATTGGCCCGACTACGCCAACATCATCGGCGGCAAGCATTTCACCAAGGAAGGCACCATCGACGGCAAAAAATGGCCCGTCTCCCTCTGGAAAGACGATGTGAAAATGACCGTCCACGTCGAGGCCGACCACCCCATCACCGCCGGCATCAAGGACTTCACAGTCATTGATGAATCCTACAAGAACCAGTGGCACGACCCCGACGCCACGCTCCTGCTCTCCACCGTCGAAGCCACCCAGGACAAGCAGATCGCCTGGGCCAAAACCTTCCGCAAAGCCAACGTCTGCTACATCCAGCTCGGCCACGGCCCCGCCATCTACACCGACCCCACCTTCCGCCAACTCGTCTCCCAAGCCATCCGCTGGGCCGCCAAACCCGTCCAGAAATAACCCCATGACGCCTCATGCTTCGCTACACCCTCACCGCCGTCTTTCCCCCCACAAACACCTGCGCCTTCACCTTCGGCTGCCCGTTCCCACCATGATCCTGCCCAAGAATCACCGGCCGCCCCGTCCGCGCCGACTCATACACCCCGAGCACCACTTCCACCGGCCTCCTCGCCGCCGGCCCATCAATCAAGGGCTGCCCATCCTCCCGAATCGCCCGCATGAAATCCATGATCTGCGCCCGATGCGCATCTCCCCACCCAGGCTTCTTATTCTTTCCGATCGCCTTCGTCGCCGCCTCATCTTTCACCGACGCCGTCCCCCCCTGCGCCACCGAAATCGCATCATGCGCCGCCTGCTCCGCGCTATGGCTCTGGCCATTCTTCAACGTCATCGCCTTCAGCCGATCCCCCTCGATCACCGCCGACCCCTCCGTCCCGTAGATATCAATCCTCACCGGCGCCCCCGGAAACGCCGCCGTCGTCGCCGTCAGCGTCCCAATCGCCCCGCACCTGAACTTGAGCGCCGCCACCGCAATATCTTCCACCTCGATCCGCTCGTGCGCCCCCGTGAGCGTATGCCCAAACACCGACCTTACCCCACCCACCAGCCACTGCAGCACATCCACCGTATGCACCCCCTGGTTGATCAGCGACCCGCCCCCATCCAACGCCCAAGTCCCCCGCCAGTCGCCGGAGTCATAGTACTCCTGTTTCCGCCACCACTTCACCGACGCATTCGCCAGGATGATCTTCCCCAGCTTCCCCGAGTCGATCGCATCCTTCACCATCATGCTGGCCGCGTCAAACCGATGCTGGCTGATCACTGACAGCTTCTTGCCCGTCTCCCGCTGCACCGCGATCATCCGATCGCACGCGTCCAGCGTGATCTCCATCGGCTTTTCAACGATCACATGCTTCCCCGCCCGCATCGCCCGCACCGCGTGCTCCGCGTGCATCCCCGACGGCGTCGCATAGCACACCACGTCAATATCCCCGTCCGCTATCAGCTCTTCATCGCTCTTATAAACCCGCTCCACCCCCACCTGATCCGCCACCGCCTTCGCCCGATCCACAATCAGATCCGCCACCGCCACCAATTCCGCATCCTCGATCCTCTTGATGGCCCCCGCATGGGTCGGACCAACCGACCCCAACCCAACGATCCCAAAACGCAGCTTTCCCGTACGCTCCATCTTCTTCGGCACAGCTACTCCTCTCTAACCCCTCCATGCCCGGACCAAAAGCGCAGCATTCTACTCAGCTCGCCCGCTCTGACAAGACCTCGTCCGACAATGGCGATGTAACTCTAGATACCAACTATCGTTATATAGAACTCAACAAAACCCGCGGCCCGCCCTCAGCCCTCTCCGGCCACACAGATCCCTGCGAAGGACCAATGACAGAAGACAAATGACAACCCCTTTAGTCTTCCGTCTCCAAGATCGCCATAAACGCTTCCTGCGGGATATCCACGCTCCCCACCCGCTTCATCCGCTTCTTCCCTTCTTTCTGCTTCTCCAGCAGCTTTCGCTTTCGCGTTACATCACCGCCATAACACTTCGCGGTGACGTTTTTCCCGACGGACTTAATCGTCTCCCTCGCGATGATCTTGCCGCCGATGGCCGCCTGCAGCGGAATCACAAACAGATGCCGCGAAATCTCCTCTTTGAGCCTTCGCAAGAGCTTCCTCCCCCTCTGCTCCGCCTTCGACCGGTGCACAATCACGCTGAGCGCATCCACCCGGTCCCCATTGACCAGGATATCCGTCTTCACCAAGTCACCCACCCTGAACCCGCTCAGCTCATAGTCCATCGTCCCATACCCCCGCGTCGCGCTCTTCAGCCGATCGTAAAAGTCGTAAATCACCTCCGCCAGCGGCATCTCATACTGCAGAATCAATCTCGCCGCCCCGATATACTCCGTCTTCTTGTACGTCCCTCGCCGATCCTCGCACAGCTTCATCAACGCCCCCACGCTGTCCGCCGGCACGATCATGTTCATCGTGATGTACGGCTCCCGGATCTCCGCCACCTGCGACAAATCCGGCAAATCGCTGGGCGCATCAATCCGCCTCGCCGACCCATCCGTCATCAGAATCTCATACGTCACCGTCGGCGCCGTCTGCACCACGTCCACCGCCGCCTCCCGCTCCAGTCGCTCCTGGATAATCTCCATATGGAGCAATCCCAGGAACCCGCACCGAAACCCAAACCCCAGCGCATCGCTCGACTCCGGCGCAAACGTGAAACTCGAATCATTGAGCTGCAACCGATCCATCGCATCCCGCAGCTCTTCATACTGCGTCTTCCCCCCGGGATAAAAATCACAAAACACCATCTGCTGGATCGGCCGATACCCCGGCAGCGCGTGTGGCGCCGGCTTGAGCCCATCGGTCACCGTATCACCCACCCGCACATCATGCAGATCCTTAATACTGGCAACCAGGAATCCCACTTCCCCCGTCCCGATCCGATCCACCTGCTTCGGCCGCGGCATCCGCTTCCCCAGATCCGCAATCTGATAATCCCGCTCCGTCCCCATCAACCGGATCTTCTGCCCCTTATGAAGCTCCCCATCCACCACCCTCACGTAGACAATCACCCCCCGGTAATCGTCATACAGACTATCAAAAATCAGCGCCCTCGCCGGTGCATCCGGCTTCCCCTTCGGCGGCGGCAGCCGATCGCACAGCTTCGAGATCAAGTCATCGATCCCCTGCCCCGTCTTCGCCGACACCAGGATGCAATCTTCCGCCTTATACCCCAGCACCTGCTCGATTTCCTCCGCCACCTCCACGGGCCGGGCGCTGGGCAAATCGATCTTGTTGATAACCGGTATGATTTCCAACCCCGCCTCGACCGCGGCATACGCATTCGCCACCGTCTGCGCCTGCACACCCTGCGTCGCATCCACCACCAATATCGCCCCCTCGCACGCCTGCAACGCCTTCTGAACCTCGTAATGGAAATCCACATGCCCCGGCGTATCGATGAAATTGAGCATGAACGGCTCCCCCTTATGGTCATAAAACACCGTCACCGCCGACGCCTTGATCGTAATCCCCCGCTCCCGCTCCAGATCCATATCATCCAGGATCTGTTCCACAAACTCCCGCTCGGTGATTGCCCCCACCCGCATCAACAGCCGATCCGAAAGGGTGCTCTTCCCGTGGTCAATATGTGCGATGATCGAGAAGTTCCTAATCTGCATGTTTTCCAGTACTTATAGTAGCACGGCCGTCTTGCCCGTACGTTTCACCGGTGCCGACCGAATAGTTGCATAGGCATCGTGCCCGTGCATCTTGCCGCTGCTGACCGACCCCAACAGTTCCTTCAAGGATGCCACTGGCAGCTTGCCTGCCAGCGCCAAACCAAGGCCAGAAGGTTCATTGTACGCCCGATCACCCCTGCCCACAAACCCTCACCCTCTCTATCCAATCCGTCCCCATTCGAAAATCGAAAATCAAAAATCGAAGATCCACCCACTTCCAATCGTCATGCCCCCTATAGACGCCGCACCCCACCCTTGTTATATTGCCCCCCTTTCGTTTCGCGGCTGAACTATGCTTTGACGCAGGAGATCGAGCAACAATGGCTTATAAACTGAAACCCAACAAGAGCATGCTCAGCCGGTTCAAAGTCACCAAGACGGGCAAACTCAAACGCCACCACGCCAAGACTTCCCACTTGCTCAGCGCTCGCTCCGGCAAGAAGAAGCGTGAGCTGGGTCGCCCCGCCATCGTCTTCGAAGGCATCGCCCGTAACCTCCGTCGCGCCATGGGTGTTGGCGGCAAGAACCCCATCCGCACCGCCCATTACCGCGCCCTCAAAGCCAAAGAGCAGGCCGCCCAATCGGCCCCCGAAACCAAGTAGACTGGAACATGCGTTATTGGCTCTGTCACCCGAAAAGTGACAACTAACCAATAACAAGAACCAAAGCACCGGCGTGTCGCCGATGCAGCCAAGCCCCCCGGGTTTTCCGGGCGAGTGCCTCTAGCTCAAAAGGAGTGACTTATGCCTCGTGTAAAAGGCGGCCCGGTCCATAGCCGCAAACGCAAACGCATCCTTCGCCGTGCCTCCGGATTCCGCGGCGGACCCGGTACCATCTACCGCGTCGCCAAGGAATTCGTCGCCAAAGCCGGCGTATATGCCTATCGCGACCGCCGCCAGAACAAACGCAACTATCGCTCCCTCTGGATCACCCGCCTCAACGCCGCCCTCAAGGCCCGTGGCGTCCACTACAACCGCTTCATCCCCGCCCTCGTCGCCGCCGGCATCGAGCTCAACCGCAAGATGCTCTCCGAACTGGCCATCTGCGATCCCGCCGCTTTCGACGCCATCGTCGAACAGGTCAAACCCTTCATCAAGCAACCCGCCCCCAAACCCGCCTAACCCACAATCCAACACGAAACCCAAGAACCCACGGCCTCCGTGGGTTTCCTTTTGCGCCTCCTCCTCCCACTTTCCCCCCTGTCCCAACCCCCAATCACCCCTTACAATTCCCTCATCAGCCGTGTCTCAGAACACCGTTTCTGCCGACGCGAGCAAGTGAGCAGTCATGTTATTGTCCCTCGCTCCCATCCTCTTGCCCTCCGCCGCACCACTCTCCACCATGCTTGCCTCGTCGCGAATCCCGAACCCCGGAACCCGATCCCTTTCGCCTTCATAACCCCATGCTCCTGACACTCCTGCAACTTCTCCTGATCGCCATCTACACCCTCTTCCCCCTGGCTACCCTGGCTTTGGCCCTCTATGTCCGCCTTCGCCGCCGCCGCTCCGCTCCCCTTATCTCCTTTTTTCTCAATTGCATCGCCGCCATCATCTTCGCCAGCGCCTTCCTCCTGCTCAACCGCCATCTCATGGCCGGCCGCATCGCCACCGACGACGGCCTCCGCCTCATCTACCTTACCCTCGCCGTCATCTGCCTGCTCAGACTCCTCGACCGCCTCCTCCTCCGCTGCCTCTTCCGCCTCGCCCGTGTCTCCACCAACCCCCTCGGCCATCCTCTGCCCTCCGCCCGCTTCCGCGCCCTCATCATCCTCCTCGCCCAACGCTTCGTCATGCTCGCCATCATCCTCTCTTACGTTCCCGCGCTCATCATCACCTGCCGCCCCAAAATGCTCCGCGACGGCAACATCCTCAGCCGCCACTCCCTCGCCGCCTCCCTCGCCCAATTCACGACCCGCGATCGCCTGCTCCTCACCGGCTGGTGGATCCCCACTCAACCCCACCCCCCCAGAAACACCGACCCCGAACTTGCCGCACACTGGGCCCAACACACCGTCCTGCTCTGTCACGGCGTCGGCTCCGCCAAGGAAGACCTCATCCCCCTCGCCAAATTCCTCGTCGAAAACGGCCTCAACGTCCTCGTCTTCGATTTCCGCGCCCACGGCCAAAGCGAGGGCACCTTCTTCTCCTACGGCGACCGCGAACGTCTCGATATCCTCGCCGCCGCCCGTTGGGTCAGAGCCAACCACCTCGAACAGGCCCAACGCCTCTTCGGCATCGGCATCAACACCGGCGCCGCCGCCCTCATCGCCGCCGCCGTCGATCCCACCCAAGGCCGCGACCTCGACGCTCTCGTCCTCTACGAACCCTTCGCACGCTTCAGCACCCTCGCCGCCTCCGTCGCCGACGATACCCTCCACGGCCTCTTCGGCTGGCTCGTCCATCACATCAGCCTCCCCATCTCCAGCCTCCACGCCGGCACCAACCTCCTCTCCTTCGCTCCGGCCGACCTCGCCCCCCAGCTCTGGCCCCGCCCGGTCCTGCTCGTCCATGGCCGCGGCACCACCTTCATTCCCACTGCCCAGTCGATGGACCTCTACAACCAAATCCCCTTCCCCCGCCAGCGATTCTTCCCCGCCGAAGCCTTCACCAATTCCCGCGACCGCTTCCGCCGCGCACAATCCGACACCGACCTCTTCACCGAAATGTTCCGCCAATGGCTCGGCACCGCCAACCGCATCTCCGAAGACCCCGGCGTCCAAGACACCACCCTCCGCTTCCTCATCAATGCCCAACCCCTCCCCGTCATTTGACCAGCGTCCCTTGACCCCCTCTCACGCATCACGTATCACGCATCCTGCTGTTTGCCGTTCATCGTTCATCATTTATCGTTTATCGTTTCTATGACTCTCTTCGACCACCTGTCTCGCAAATATCCGATTGCCAAGCGCCAAACCCTCCGCCGCATGGTTCAGGACGGCCGCGTCTCGATCAACGGCCAACCCGCCCGCTCCCTCAAAACCCAGGTCACCGACACGGACAAAGTCCACGTCGATGAACGCCCCGCCCGCCCTCACTACTCCCTCGCCCCCCTCTATCTCATCCACGAAGACCCCGACATCCTCGTCGTCTCCAAACCCCCCGGCCTTCTGACCTCGACCGTCCCCCGCGAACGCCGCCCAACCGCCCTGGCCATCATCCGCCGCTACCTCGCCGAACGCGATCCCCGCGCCCACGTCGGTCTCATCCACCGCCTCGACCGCGACGCCTCGGGCCTGCTCGTCTTCTCCAAAAACAACTTCGCCTACGAATCCCTCAAGAAACAATTCTTCGAACACTCCGTCCAGCGCATCTACACCGCCGTCGTCCATGGCCGCCTCAATCCCCCCGCCGGCCGCATCGAATCCCACCTCGTCGAACTCCCCGACGGCTCCGTCCACACCACCCGCATCCCCAAAAAAGGCGACCTCGCCATCACCGAATACAAAACCCTCAAATCCGATCCCGGCCTCTCCCTCCTCCGCATCACCCTCCACACCGGCCGAAAACACCAGATCCGCACCCACCTCGCCTACCGCAACCACCCCATCGTCGGCGACCCC
>JAPLNB010000324.1 GCA_026693085.1 Planctomycetota bacterium
GCCGCAGGCCACACAGCGGGGATTCTGACAACAGAAATGGCTCAGGTCGTCCATGACCAACTCCTTGTGCTTGGCCTGAGCCGTGGCGCATCAACATCTTAGGCACGCTTTCAGCTGGACAACTTCAAGGGGGCACGAGGCTCTGACCGCCTCAAACTTCGCCCGAACTCTCCGAATCGTTGCCTCTGCCCCCTCATTGGCATTGTCGAGAAGCTTATCCAAACCAGCCCTCAACGTTCCCCTCCTGGTGGCGATCTCGTCCAATTGGAGATTCAACTCCGCCAACGCACCGGGGGAGATGCTGGGGTTGGTGATGACGCGGGTAATACCGGTCGACAGTTGATCCAACTCGGACAATTCCCTACGGATACGGGCGGCATCTTCCACACCGGGGGTGAGGGGTTATGAAAAGCGCACCTGTCCCGCTTTCCGCTCTCGGTGCCTAAAAGAAACCTGACACTCCACACCTGCCGGTG
The DNA here is from genome assembly GCA_026693085.1 of Planctomycetota bacterium. Lineage (GTDB taxonomy): Bacteria > Planctomycetota > Phycisphaerae > Tepidisphaerales > Tepidisphaeraceae > JAPLNB01. Next base: position 477 of record JAPLNB010000324.1, read on the forward strand.
GTTTCGTCAGGAACGACGCTGCCTGAACGTAACACGACGAGCGCAAATTGTCCGATCTCTCGAACCTCCATCGTGAACGCTTACCCTGTTCTTCGGGAATGGGCGGATGCGAAGGCAACTCTTTGACCTATTTTGGCTGCCCTCCCGGTGGGATGGACTGTTCCCTGACGACCTTTCCCGATGGCAACGTGATGCTGGCGCCTGAGTCGGCGACGACACGGCCAGTTGGTTTGGAACTACGGCTCTCAAGTGTAATGTGCGAACCTGTGTATGCGTGTATCTCGGTGACATCGCCTGTCACCGTTCCGCCAAAGACAGACCCGCTCATTGTCACGACGGATGATTGGAACTTCCCTCTCATCTCAAACGGACCGCCAAACACCTTGCTTGCTTTTTGGAGGTAAATCGCGTGCCGGCTCTTGCAGTGCTCCAGGATCACGTGCGTTTCCTCAGCCAGGATATGACCATCATCCTCAAGTCCAATGAGGCCCGCTTCCTCGTGCATTCCGCGCAGATGTGTCTCGGTGCCATGCAGATCAATGCGCCCGGAATTGGCAATGCCAAGATTGTTTCCGCCAGGATCCCAGGTGGTTATTTTCGCCCGCTCGCACCCGAGTCTGATGCAACCATAGTAGTCGGTCGAGAGACTGCCGTGGCCAACGGACAGAAGAGTACCCGGACCCTGCCCAACAAACTGCACGGTGCCGTGATCACCGGCATATACGCGGCTGTAGGTTTCCAGGTCCTTGCATTCATCATGAAGATCCTCATTCAGTTCGATCTTGCCATAGAGATGAGTTCTTCCCCCGCGCTGAGCCGCTATTCCCGCACCTGCCGTACTGGCATTCCGAATGCGGATGTTCTCCAGTTCGAGCAGAGAGGATGTGCCCTCAGAACAGAACCCTTGACGCTGTGTTTTCTGTCGCGTGCCCAATTGCAGGTCGGAAAATCGCCAGCGTCCGTGCTCCACCAGAACCATGTACTGGTATTCGCTGCGCCAGTCCAGAATCACCGGCGGTCCAGGATCGGCCTTCGTCGTTTCACCCTTGAACGAGACGACAACGTTTCGAGGCATGTTACGGTTCAGAATCAACTGGCTTTCGGGCATTCCCCGGCCGCCTGTCGTCGAGTAGACACCCGGCCTGAGATGGATGGTAACACTCTGCACTGGCTCTCTGGGGACCTGGGACAGGGCACCAGCTATCGTGCGGAAAGGAAGAGCCGCACTTCCGACTGAATTGCCGGCATCGTTACCTCGTTTGGGATCAACGTACAGGTCGCTCGCGGCATGCAGACTCCCGTTTCCCATGCCCGCAACCAAAGCGAAGATGACTGACAGGAATCTGGTTTTCCCAGGCCGGCCAGGCCAAGCCAGATGGGGCAGGCCCCGTTTGCTACCCGCCACTCCGGCAAGGCATTCCCGTTGGTTCCAGCACGGCATAGAGCCCTCCGTTCAGGGAAAAGGCACTGATCCGGTCCGACTCGCGATCAACGTAGATTGATGGCGAATCTCCGTCAAGAGTATGCTGCGATCGTGAGCCGTGTCACACCGTACGGAGCGAGGTTCGAGCTTGTTCCCGGCGCGAGGTATGGCAGATCCTCATGTCAGCTGTGCATTCTACCGCTGCGTTGGCATCGAACTGACAAGGAGGACAATACAAAGGGGACGGGAGTCATTGTTTCTCTTTCCGCGGCCCGGAAAAGACGTCAGGCCCGGAAAAGGCGGGCCCGGAAAAGGCGAATCAGGTTGCATTTAATTGACGCCCCTTCCGCCCAACGCCCAACTCCGCCCCTCCCCACCCCACCACGGCATCATAGCGATATTCCCAGCGCTGCGCGCCCGGCTTTTTCCCGAAATAAATCCCCCACTTTCCCAAGGAAAACCACGATTCCCCCGCATAGCGCTGCGCCATCCACGCACCTCCGGCGCAACATCACCCGTAATACAGAGAGGACCCTAATATGCGCAGAGACTCCGACATCCTCGTCCGGCCTTCCTCCCCCCCGCGCCCCTTCCGCGCACATCCCTCCTCCCCGCCATCCACCCTGCCCATTTCTGCCCGGTTTTGCCCGTTTCTCCCCGTTTCTGCCCCGTTTTGCCCGGTTTTCAACCCCCGTTTTTTGCCTGCAAAAGGGCTTAACCCACTAAAAGAGAGGGTCTTATGCCCAATACATCTCGAATCCCCCCCGCCAAACATTTTTCCCCCGCTCCCCCCTCAAAGACCCCGCCGGCCCCTCCCCACACCCCGCACTGCGCCAAACGAGCCTCACTGGCCCATCACCCATTCGAAAATCGACATTCGAAAATCGAAAATCCCCTAACCCCAGGCCCCGCCAACATCCCCCAAGAACCACCAGGCGGTCCGGCGGGGGAGAAAACGGGGAGAAATGAGTGGTTTCCGGGGGACTTTTGGGGGACTTTCGGGGGATCGGCGGGCGTCCTCCCCGCGAACCCTGAACCCCGAACCCTGACTTCTCCCCCCTGTACATCCCGCACCTTTGCGCCTTTAATTATGCCTATGTCTCCCCCCCTCTCCGACACCGACGCCCGCCTGCTCAACCTGCTCCAACAACAAGTCCCCCTCACCCCCGAACCCTTCACCGACCTCGCCAGCCAACTCAACCTCCCCGAATCCGAGATCCTCTCCCGCATCACCGCTCTTAAGTCCCAGCCGGCCCCCATCATCCGCCAAATCTCCGCCATCTTCGACACCAAGTCCCTTGGCTACCAATCCACCCTCGTCGCCGCCCGCATCCCCCATGAACACCTCGACCACGCCGTCTCCGTCATCAACGCCCACCCCGGCGTCACTCATAACTACCTTCGCAACCACCCCTTTAGCCTCTGGTACACCCTCGCCGTCCCCCCCGATAGCCGACTCGGCCTCCAAAGAACCCTCGACATCCTCCACTGCGAATCCCGCTCCCTGGCCACCCGCCCATTCCCCACCCTCAAGCTCTATAAGATCGGTGTATCCTTCGACTTATCCTCCGATGCCGACCCCGCCGCCCGATCCACTGGCCCAGCCTTCACCGAATCCGACCGCGCCCAAGCCATGTCCCACCTCATCACCCCCGCCGACAAACGCATGATCCGCGTCCTCCAGCAGGACCTGCCCATGACCCACCGCCCCTTCGACCTTTGGGCTCAGCAAGCCAAGGTCTCCACCGACCAGCTCCTCTGGGCCGCCCGAACCTACCTCGGCCAAAAACGCATGCGCCGCTTCGCCGCCGTCCTCCACCACCGCCAAGCCGGTTTCTCCGCCAACGGCATGGGCATCTGGGCCGTAACACCCGACAAACAAGACACTTTCGGCTCCGTCGCCGCCTCCTTCGCCGCCGTCTCCCACTGCTACCTCCGCCCCACCTACGAGGATTGGCCCTACTCCATCTTCACCATGGTTCACGCCCCCACCCAACCCGACTGCGACGCCGTTCTCGCACAGATCTCAAAAGCAACTGGCATAAAGGATTACGCCGCTCTGTATTCCACCAGGGAATTCAAGAAAACCCGCCTCCGCTATTTCACCGAGGAAATCGAGGCCTGGGAACAATCCCACCCCGCTTAGCCGCGACAATTCCCCCATCTTTCCATCGGAAGCCCACTAAATCCCTAGAATACCAACGCGTTATGACGGATTCCGTGGTAGAGTGAACTCGTCAGTGGGTGTTCCGAGTCTCGACTCGTTCCACAGACTCTCGTGTTCTTGGCCTTACTGGGAGAAACTGCTCATGAAATCGCTTCGATTGGCCGCCATCGCCTTGTTCGCCCTATCTTTCGCCTCCTTGGACGCCAAGGCGCTGTCGATCAGCTTCACCGACGCGCCCCTAGGATCAAGCGTGTCCTGGCTGGTCATCCAAGTGCCGGACTCCACATTCATTAACCCCGATCCCAACAACCCCTTCCGAGCGAACCTGCCCAACACCTTTATCCAGAAGACCTTCGGTGACGTCGGCACCATGGGCTTGGACGTCTCTTTCGGCGGCGGGGTCGACCTCGATTGGCCCAACGGCATCCGTTGGACCGAACGAGTCTTCAACAGCACGAACTTGGCCTGGACCGACTACCATCTCCAACTGGATACGTCCAGCGCCGTCTTCTTCACCGACCTGCCGACCTTCTCCCCCAGCCTGGTCGTCATCAATGGCGGCGCCGGCATCGACTCCTACAGCCGCAATACCATCGTGAAGACCGACTCCCTCGGCACGCTCACGCTCAGCGCCGACCGCAAGTCCATCGACATCATCTTCGCCAACCCGGTCGCCTCCGGCTCCTTCTTCGATGTGCATACGCCGATCGAAGGCCTGGCCAATTCGACCTTTTTCCACATCGACCAGCACCCGACCGTCCCCGTCCCCGCCGCCGCTTGGACCGGCCTGGCAGGCCTGGCAGGACTGGTTGTCCTCCAGCTTCGCCGCAAATAACCCTCTGACTCTCTGAACCACCCCGCCCTCGAGCTCCACGCTCGGGGGCTTTTTATTTGAGCACGTCATCCATAGCAATAGTATGTAAATAATCCACCCCGATTCCTCGAGCCCATTTGCTGGAAAAGACATTGGCCGCTGCATATAAATATTCTAGCTTCGGAACAGGGCGAGATTTGGGAGATCCCGAATGATTGACATCAGTGTGCTCTATGGCGGCCTCGAAACCCCCAGCACCCCTCACCGCTATGGCCGGAAGATCACCCAAATCGATCCCCCCCCCCATCAACGGATGGCCATCGCCAAATCCGCCAAGGACCGCCGGCCCATCATCGTCTGGAACCTCACGCGCACCTGCAACTTAAAGTGCATCCACTGCTACACCGATTCCGACGCCGTCAAATACCCGGACGAGCTGACGACCGACCAGTGCAAGGTCGTCTTGGATGACTTGGCGAAGTTCGGCGTCCCCGCCGTCCTCTTCTCCGGCGGCGAACCCCTTGTCCGTAAAGACCTTTTCGAATTGGCGACCTACGCCCGCGACGCCGGCCTTCACGTTGTCCTCTCCACCAACGGCACGCTCATAACTCCCGAAATAGCCAAGCGTTTTGTCGAGCTGAAATTCGCCTACATCGGCCTGAGCCTCGACAGCGCCATCCCCGAAATCCACGACAAGTTCCGCGGCATGGAAGGCGCCTTCCAGAAAACCATGCAAGGCTTCCGCCACTGCGTCGCCGCCGGCCAGAAGGTCGGCCTCCGCCTCACGCTCACCCAGCACACCGCCACCAATCTGGACAAGCTCTTCGACTTCATCGAGCGTGAAAACATCGACCGGGCCTGCTTTTACCACCTCTGTCCGGCCGGCCGCGGCAAAGATCTCTCCGCACTCGATCCCGCTCAAGCCCGATCCGCTATCGACACGATCATCGACCGCACCGACGACCTGCTCCAGCGCGGCCAGCGCGTCGAAATCCTCACTGTCGATAACCACTGCGACGGTCCATACTTATACCTGCGCATGCTCCGCGAGAACCAGCCTCGCACCAACCAGGTTCTCGACATGCTCCGATGGAACGGCGGGGGCCGATACTCCAGCGGCGTCGGCATCGCGAATATCGACTTTTGCGGAAATGTGCATGCCGACCAGTTCTCCATGTTCCGTTCATTCGGTAACATCAAAGAGCGGAAGTTTTCAGAGATCTGGCAAGACACGTCCGATCCGATCATGGCCGGCTTGAAAGACCGGCTTCCGCTGCTGAAAGGGCGATGCGGCGCCTGCCGATTCAAGGCGGTCTGCGGCGGGTCATTGCGGGCGAGGGCCGAGATTTCTACGGGCGACCCCTGGGCCGCTGATCCGGGGTGCTACCTGACCGAAGCCGAGATCAGCGGCGAGCCCGTCGCCGCCGATAGCGCCGCTGGCCCCGGGTCCGTCTGCTGCGATCGATAGCGTGAGCATTTTGTAACATTGCTGCGGGTTATGGATGGCCAAAACGATTCTCATCGTCGAAGACGAAACGGTGCTGCGCGAGTCGCTGGCAGAGCTGCTGGTTGGCGAAGGCTACGAGGTTCGCCAGGCAGCCGACGGCAAGGCCGCGTATGACCTGGTCATGCACCAGCCCGTCGATCTGGTTCTCTCCGACGTGCGCATGCCCGAGATGGACGGTCTGACGTTGCTCTGTCAGCTTCAGAAACTGGCGCCCGAGACGCCGGTGATCATGATCACCGCCTATGGCACCGTCGAGACTGCCGTCGCCGCGATGCGCACCGGCGCCCACGATTACCTGCTCAAGCCCGTTCAGTTTGACGACGTTCTGGTGAAGATCCGCCGCGCCCTGGATTTCCGGGAGATGTCGGTCACGCAGCGCGTCATGACCGAGCAACTGGCGCAGGAGAGCACCTTCCACAACCTCGTCGGCCGTTCCCAGAGCATGAACAGGCTCTTTGAGACCGTCCGCAAGCTCTCGACCGTCAAGAGCAATGTTTTGATAGTCGGGGAATCGGGCACGGGCAAGGAGCTGTTCGCCCGCGCGATCCACTACAACGGCGTGACGCGGACGAAGCCGTTTGTTGCCGTCAACTGCGGCGGGATTCCAGACACGCTGATCGAATCGGAGCTGTTCGGCTACCGCCGCGGCGCGTTCACCGGAGCGATGCGCGACAAGATCGGCTACTTTGAGGCAGCGAACAGCGGAACGCTGTTCCTCGACGAGATCTCAACGCTGCCGATCAACCTGCAGAGTTCGCTATTACGGGTGCTGGAGGAAAAGGTCGTGGTGCCGGTCGGCGACACACACCCGCGGCCGATTGACATCCGCATCATTGCCGCCTCCAACCAGGACCTGGACAAGATGGTCCGCGACGGCCAGTTTCGCGAGGATCTGCTGTACCGGCTGAACGTCGTAAAGATTACGCTCCCGCCGCTGCGGCAGCGTAAGGAGGACATCCCGCTGCTGGTCCACCATTTCCTGGAGAAGTACATCCGCCAGATGAACAAGCACGTTCTAGGAGTCACCAACGGCACCATGCGGGCGTTGTTGAACCACGAATGGCGCGGCAATGTTCGCGAGTTGGAGAACGTCATCGAGCGGGCCGTCATCTTCGCCGAAGGGCGCCAGATCTCCGTCGAAGACATGCCCTTCGCCACCGAGGGCATGACGGACGATGTCGGGGAGGAATTGAAGGAGGCGTTGCGGCAGTTCGAGCGTCAGCACATCCTGGCAAGCCTTCGCCGCCACAACTACGACAAGGTGGAAACGGCCAGGCAGCTGGGGATCGGCGTTTCCAGCCTGTATCGGAAGCTGGACGAACTGAGCATTCCCAAGAACGTCGGCGAAGCCGACGCGCCCAAGAATGACGATGGGAAGTAGTCGCAATCCGCAGACGCGCCAATCGTGGAGTTCAGCAGGCGATCAGCGCTTGACGGGTCGCTGCACGCGCATCGGCACGAACCCGCAATTGGGCTCCTCGGCCAGGTAACTGCCCGTGTCGGCATACGCCCTTGCCCGGCAGCCCATACAGACCTTCTTGAACTCGCACACGCCACACTTGCCGTCGAGCTTCGAATCATCCCGCAGATCCCGGAAAATCGGGCTTTGATTCCAGATCACCGGAAAGGGTGTGGTCTTGACGTTCCCCGAGCTGATCGGCAGATAGCCGCACGGGAAAACCTCGCCCGTATGCGACACGAAACAGACCGCCTGTCCCGCAAGGCAGCCTTTGGTCATCGCGCTCATATCCGCATTCCCGGCCGGATGTCCACTCGGCTGACCGCTCTGAACGTGAGGCGCCATCGACCGGTGTGGATGCGTCGCCGCCGGCATGGCCCGGCGATCGGTCTTGGCGCGTTGCCGCATGACGCGGAAATAGTGGGGCGCACAAGTTGCCTTCAGGTGCAGCTTGCCCTCCATGCTCCGGTCATAGATCCAGTTGAGCGCGTTCTCATACTCATCGGGCTTGAGCATGATCTCTTCGCTGAGCGACATCCCGCAGCCGACTGGCACGAGCATGAAAATGTGGAGGGCGTCCGCGCCCAGTTTCAAAGCCAGCTCGTACATCTGGTCCAGCTTCTGGTAGTTGTGCCTGGCGACGGTGGTGTTCATCTGCATCGACATGCCGTGCTGGCGCAGAAGCGTGAAGCCGTTCACCGACGCATCAAATGCACCGTCGATGGCGCGGAATCGGTCGTGGGTGGCGGCGTCGGGTCCGTCGAAGCTGATCGAAACCCTGCGGAAGCCAACGTCCACGACGCGTTTGGCGATGTGGTCGTCCATGATCGTGCCGTTGGTCGCCAGCGCCGTCGGCAGGCCCAGGTTTTTCGCTTCCGCTGCCAGGTCGAAAACATCCGGCCGCATGAGCGGCTCTCCGCCGGAGAAAACCAGGATCGGCCGCCCCGTCTGCGGCAGGGATCGGATCATGCTCAGCGCCTGCTGGCGGGTCAGGTCGTCCTTGCCCATGGAATGCGCGACATCCAGCCGCCGGCAATGAACGCACGCCAGATTGCACGCCGCGGTCGTCTCCCAGAACAGAAGCCGCAATGGCGTTGTTCCCACGCCGGTTTCGCATTGGCAAGAAGGACGGGTCTGAGGGCCGTTGGTCATCATTTCATCCTGCTCCATAAGCCTGGCAGATCAAGCCCCATGCCACCGATGATCATAGGCCGGCTAGGGGTGCGAACTCCGCCGGTATTTTCAGTCGCCGCGAGAAGCTTAGCCGGGAGCACCGCTTGCCTCACCTATGTACTCGTCCCATTACTACCAGCGGGCGTAAACAGTGGGCAACGATTCCCACAACCGGGAAATCCGCACAAAAACGATGCTCAAAACAGTAAATGAAGAAGGTAGTCCAGCCGGCCTGTGAGAACCAGGCGTCGGCCGGAGTATTTCATGACGTCGCGGATCTGCTCGCGATAAGTCGGGTGATAGCAGTGATTGGGACAGTGCTTGCAGGCGGGCTTGGGTTTCATGGGGCAGTGAGCGCGCTTAACAAACGCATGGGCCAGCAGTTTCGTGCAGCCGTCGCAGAGGCTGATCGGTCGTCCGGCGATCGCCTGAACGTCGTGTGTTTTGAGCTGCACCACCGACTTGGGGGCGGCCGAATGCTTCTGGCCGCAGTAGACGTTGATGAACAGCGCCAGCGTCTTCAGATCGCGGGTTGCATTGTCACATTCATTCATCTATGCACCTGCATCCACTTTGGACATCATATACCGCCAATGGCCCGTGATTTGTAGTGAGGCTGGGGTTGCAAGGCAAGGTTGATGGATGGTATTCGGTGCGTCGCGGGCATATGGGGTTTGTTTTCGCCCAAGCGTTGGCTAGCATTCGCCGATTCTATCATGAGGTACATTACGAAAGGCCGAAGCGCGTGAGGTCAATCTCCCTGATTCTGGTGATCCTCCTGGTGGCCGCGGTTGCCGCCGGCGTGTATTTCTGGTGGCCATTGTCGGCGGAGAACGGGGCAGATCAGCGTATTTCTCCGAGCACTCGCCCCGTTGCCGACACCGACCGCGTGCTGCGGATCGGGCTGGTTCCGGAATACGACGTCTTCGCGCTGCGCAGATCGTACCAGGGCGTCACGGAGTACCTCGGCCAGAAGCTCGGCCGCCGTGTCAAAGTCGTCACGCTCACGAGTTATCAGGCAGTCCTGGCTGACTTTCAGGAGCGCCAGATCGACGGCGCGTTTCTGGGGTCTCTGGTTGCGTTGCTGGCGATGGACCGCTACGGCGCGCAAGTGCTGGTGAAGCCCGAACAGCCTGGTGGCGTAAGCACGTATCGCGGCGTGATTTTCGTGCGTGCGGATTCGCCCATCCGGAGCCTGGACGACCTTGGCGGACAGTCCATCGCGATGCTCCGGGCCACCTACGCCGGGAGCCTGTTCCCGATCTCGGAGTTAGCGCAGCGTAACCTGATGATGGGTCACGCCGCACCTCGAATTACCTGGATGGGAACTCACGACGAGGTCATCGACGCCGTCGTCAGCGGTCGCGTCGCGGTCGGCGCGGTCAAAGACCTTCGCCTGGACCGCTTTGAGAAATCACACTCGAACGAGAAGCTTCGTCGCCTGGCAACGAGCAAGGGGGTTCCGAACAATGCGTTGGTGATGCGTAGCGACCTCTCCGAGCAGCTCAGCCAGCAGATTGCCCAGGTGCTGCAAGAGATGGACAATGACGCTGAGGGCCGACAGGCGCTGGCGAACCTCGGCGCCAAGCGGTTTGTCGCGTGCAGCCGCGATCAATACGACCCGATTTATGAGATGACCGAGTCCATTGGGTCCGCGTGGGCCCTGGTCGGCGTCACCGGCGAGGCCCCGAAGCGTCCCAAGGCCAAGTAGCCAACCGAGCCACCCATGTTGCTGCGAAGAAAACTGGTCTGGATCTTCGGTTCGTTGGTGTCGCTGCTCCTGGCGACTGCGATCGGGGCGATCTGGATGCTCCAGGGCGTGCTCCGTGAGCTGCACCACCTCGACACCCACGCGTGGGCCATCATCGAAGAGTCCAACAAACTGGCAACCACGGTCTCGATGATCGAGATCGAGCTTTACGCGCTGGAAATGGGCGAGCAGAGGCATCTGGACCCGCTCATCGAGCTGGTCGAGTCGATGCAAAGGGAGGTGGACAAGGTGGCCGCCTCGTACGTTACCCATCTGCCCGAGAACCAGCCCGTGTTCAATCGCATCCGCGACGGGGTTCCGGATTTCGCCGGCCATGTGGCGGCTTTGGGGACCGCGCAGGACCCCGAATGGGCCGCGCAACACCGCCGCGAAGCCCGCAGCGTCGCCGTCAGGCTCCGCCGCGACATTCTCGCTCTCAGCCGCAGCGTCGGCACCCACGGTGAAATCGAGCAGGCCGACCTGACCAACCGATTCCGCTGGCTTGTGCTCGGGTTGACGGTCGTTTTCCTGGCCGTCATCAACATCTCCATCGTCGCGCTGCTCCGCATGACGGGCATGATCCTCAAGCCCGTCGAGAAGCTTGTCCAGGCCACGCGTGAACTGGGGAAGGAGCGCTTCGACTACCGGGTGGATTTGGACCAGAAAGATGAATTCGACGAGCTGGCTCATGCCTACAATAACCTGGCTGCGCAGCTTCAGGCCAACGAGCAGCGTAAGCTCGAGATGCTTGGCCAGGTCGCTTTGACGCTCAACCATGAGCTGAACAATGCTGCGGAGATCATCGAGTTGCAATTGCAACTGGCCGGTCGGCAATCCAGCGGCAATCCATCGCTGGAGAAGTGCGCCCGGCAGATCCGCGACAGCCTCAATCGCATGACCAGGACCGTGGAGCTGCTCAAGCAGGTCCGGCGCATTGTTCTGACGGATTACGTCTCCGGCGTGAAGATGCTCGACCTTGAACGATCGGCGTCTCCGGAAGAGGGCAACGATGAGGCACACGTCGTCAGGAACGCGGAAGGTTGAAGGATAGCCGCTGAGGTTCGGAAGCGGATGGCAGCCGCGCGCTTCCTTGGCGGATCGCGGGCAGGCGTGGCGCACAATGAATGCGTGCCCGCGTCACATCTGGTAAACTGCTTGCGTACTCTACGGTTGTAGGACGAGGACCCTGATGGCTCCGGCATCACGTGAATGGCAGCGGCCGTTGCTCCTCCAACTGGAGTGGTTCATTTCCCTCCGGTGGATCGCCGCCCTCACGGTCGTCGCAGGTGCCGGCGCCGAATGGAAGCTGCTGCACTGGTATGGGCGGCCGGCGGATATGGCCGCAATCGGGCTGGCGATCTTTGCCTACAACGGCGTGCTCTGGTTGCTCGTGCGAAAGGCCCAACGCGTCCGGCAGACGGCGTTGGCGTTGCTTGCACTCGCGTGGCTTCAATTGCTCCTGGATCTGGGCTGCCTGACGCTGTTGACTCTGTTGACGGGCGGCATCGACAGCGCGTTGCGCGGTTTTTTCGTCTTCCACATGGTGTTCGCGAGCCTGCTGCTGCCTCGCACGATGGCCTACGCCGGCGCCGCCGTTGCGATGGCCATGCTTAGCGCCGGGCTGTGGACCGCCGACCCGTTTCCGATGCTCCAGAAAGATCGGGCCAACATGCTCGGCTGGATTACCATGCTTCTGCTGACGGTCTGGCTCACCAACCGGATCACTCGCAACCTCCGCAGCCAGCGTCGCCGCCTGCTCCGCCAGAACCGCCGCATCCGCGCCATGTCTCTGAAGCTCCAGCAACAGCACCAGGGGATGATCCAGCACGAGAAGATGGCGGCCGTCGGTCAGATGGCGGCCGGCGTCGCCCACGAGATCGCCAATCCGCTGGCCAGCATCGATAGCCTCCTGCAACTGGCGGGCCGCAAGCCCGAGAAGCTTGGCCCGGAGATGGTGGCCACGCTCCGGGAGCAGGTGAACCGCATCAGCCAGATTCTCCGCCAGATGACCGCCTTCGCCCACCCCGGCGACGGCGTCTGGCAAACCAGCGATCTCAATGGCGTGGTCGAAAGGGCGCTGGCTGTCGTCCAGTACGACCCCCGTCTTAATCGCGTGCAGATCGACCGCCAATTCAGCGCCCAGATGCCCCAGGTCCGCATGGTGGCCGACGCCATGCAGCAGGTCATCATCAACCTCGTTCTCAACTCGCTCGACGCCATGGACGGCGTGGCCAAGCCGACCCTCACCATCCGCACCGAACACTCGGACGGCGTCTGCACCATTGGCGTCATCGACAACGGCCACGGCATCGCCCCCGCCCACCGCAAACGCCTCTTCGAGCCTTTCTTCACCACCAAGCCCGTCGGCAAGGGCACCGGCCTGGGCCTGTCCATCAGCTACAGCCTGGTCCGCAACCATGGCGGCCAGATTCTCGTTGACAGCCGCCCCGGCGAAGGCGCCACGTTCACCGTCAGGCTCCCGATTGGCTCAACGCCCGAGCACGCCGTGGCCGCCAGCTCCACCGGCGCTCGCTGAGCATTGGCAAGTCCCCGCGGAGCTCACCACACACAGAGGTCACGGAGCACAGGGGTCGCTTCATGGACTGCAAACAGGGTTCCGTTGCTATATCCTGATCTTCTCCGCCTCGGTGTTCTCCATGATCTCGGTGGTGGGTAATTGGGGTTAGCCTTTCGTGCAGATTTGTGGGCATTCGTGGATAATGGCCGCCATGTCCATGACACCCCGCCAGCGTTGGCTGGCCATCTTCCAAGGCAAGCAGCCCGATCGCATTCCGACCGATTTCTGGTCCACGTCCGAGGTGTTGTCTGGCCTCAAGCGCGACCTGAACTGCGCCGATGATGAATCGCTCTGCCGCCGGCTGCACATCGACCGCCCGCGCTCGCTGGCGCCCCGCTGCAAGCTGCCCCATCACCCGAATGACCCCCAGGCCGACCTCTGGGGCGTCCGCTACCAGAACATCAACTACGGCACAGGCAACTACGATGAAGCGACATACCATCCACTGGCCAACATGACCAGCGCCTCGGAAATTCGCGCATTCCGCTGGCCCAGCCCCGACGATTACGATTACTCGCCCATCACCGAAACCTTGGCCAATGACGACGGCACTCGCGCCATCCTGGCCTGCCACTTCGAGCCGTTCCTGCTCTATTGCAGCCTCCGCGGGATGGAGCAGGCGTACGAAGACCTGCTGGTGTCTCCGGAGATCGCCGACGCCGTCCTGGGCCAGGTCTTCGATTTCTACAACGAGTTCAACCGCCGCATTTTTCAGGCCGGCCGGGGCAGAATCGATCTGACTTACATTGCGGAGGATCTTGGCGGCCAGGCCGGACCGCTGTTCAGCCTCGCCACCTTCCGCCGGTTTTTCCTGCCCAACCAGAAGAAGATGGCGGACCTGGCGCGCTCGTTCGGCATCCACATTTTCTATCACACCGACGGCGCCAGCCGGCCGTTTATCGCCGATCTGATTGATATCGTCGGCATCGAGATTCTCAACCCCATCCAATGGCGCTGCCCCGGCATGGAGCGTGAGGGCCTGGTGCGGGATTTCGGCAGCAGAATTGCCTTCCACGGCGCCATCGACAACCAGCAGACCCTCCCCTTCGGCTCGTCGCAGGACGTCGCCGACCAGGTCAAGGAATGCGCCCGGATGTTCAAAGGCTGCCGCTGGATCTGCGCCCCCTGCCACAACATCCAGCCGGTCACGCCCACCGCGAACATCGTGGCGATGTACGAAACGATCCACGAGATCGGGGCACTGGTCTAGCGCCCCTCGCGATCCTGCTTCTTCGAATGCCGCAGATGCCCCTGGAAGTTCTCCTCGTATGCCTCCATCAACTTCGGCTTGTCCCTGATGATCAGCATATTGTCCGCCGTCGAATCCTCGTCGCCGTCGGAGAAGTTGAAGCTGCCCGTGATGATCGTCTTGCCGTCGATCAGGATCACTTTGTTATGCGCCTTCTCGTGCTCGGCATCAACGTAAGTATCGATCCCTTTCTTGGCCAGGAATCCCGTCTCGGATTTGCCGTCGGCCTTGGTCCCGTCGATGATCACGGTGACCTTCACGCCCATCTTCCTGGCGTCGACCAGCGCCCGCGCGATCCGTTCCGAGCTGAACGAATACGCCTGCAGGTGGATTGTCTTCTGCGCATCGCCGATCTGGTTGATGATGAGCTTCCGGCAATCGGTCTGCGGCGAGAAGAAAACCGCCACGCCGTCCTCGGCGCCTGCCGATTTGTACTTGCTTACCTGTTCTTCCTTATTACAGCCGCCGACCAGCAGCAGCACCGAAATCCACGCCAGCGGAAATCTCAACGTCATAGACCCTCTCCAGTGGTTTGTCATGGGTCATTTGTGCTTTGTCATTCGCGGCATGGGACAACCCGCAAAGCACAAATGACGAAGGACCAATGACAGCGTACCGCTCACTCCCACTATCTTACCATCTTCGCGCAGCATGGAAACAGATGCTTGCACGCGCCCGACGGCGTCATCGAGCGATTTGGAATCTACGATCAGGATTCCGGCGACGTCTGGGTGATGTACCGCGTGCCCTGCTATCGGTAAGATCGCCTGCCACAAGACATGGCCGACCCATTGGACTATCAGAGCCGGGAGCAAAACAGTCGCCCGCCGCCAGGACGATCGCCTGTTGTCCTGGCGATTCTGTCCGTCGTGTGCCTCCTGCTGCCCTTCGGTCTCCTATACATCGGCCTGCTCATGTACCCAACTCCTGCTGAGGCCGCCTGGTTCGCGGTTCTGCCCTTCATGGGGTTGCTCTGGCTAGGCTCAGGGATTCTGTCCCTCGGCGGAACGGTCTTGGGGATCGAGTCCCTCCGCCATGAGAAGCCCACGGTATGGATCATTGCGTCTACGACCGTCAGCGCTGTTGTCCTGCTGATCGAACTCATCGCCGTCGCCGCCGGCTTCCTGCGAACTTACCGCTTCGGCTAAGCCGCACGCAGCGCAAGCCTCCCACCGTGGTATCCTATGTAGCCATATTGGTTCGGTTGTCCCTGCTGATTTGGAGATCGCATCATGCCATTAAAGTGGACCTCATTCGCTCTTTCGCTGATCTTCGCGCTCGCTGCCCACGCCGGCGAGTCTGCCAAGCCTGCTTTCACCGACCCCGAAAAGGCCGGCATCGATTTCCAGATCCAAGGTGAATACACCGGCCAACTCGCCGACGGCACCAAGCTCGCCGCCCAGGTCATCGCCGATGGCAAGGGCACCTTCGCCGCCATCTTCCTCCCCGGGGGACTCCCCGGCGACGGCTGCAACGGCAAATACCTCGCCGAAGTCGCCGGCAAGCTCGACGGCAAGTCCGCCGCCTTCGCCGGCTCCAACTACTCGGCCACCAGCAACGGCGAACTCCTCACCGGCCAAAACGACAAGGGCCATAGATTCACCTTGCGTAAAACCCTCCGCCACAGCCCCACCGAAGGCGTCAAGCCACCCGCCGGCGCCATCGTCCTCTTCGATGGCTCCAAATCTGATGAGCTGGACGCCCCCAGGCTCGACGATCGCAAGCTGCTCGCCGCCGGCGTCACCACCAAACGCGCTTTCGGTGACTTCACCCTACACCTGGAATTCACCGTCCCCTTCATGCCCGACGCCCGCGGCCAGGCCCGCGCCAACAGCGGCGTCTACCTCCAACGCCGCTACGAAATCCAAATCCTCGACTCCTTCGGCCTGGTTTCCCCCAAGAACAACGACTGTGCCGCCGTCTACACCCGCATCGCCCCTTCCGTGAACATGTGCTATCCCCCGCTCTCCTGGCAAACCTACGACATCGACTTTACCGCCGCCAGGTGGGACGCCGACGGGAAAAAGACCGCCAACGCCGTCGTCACCGTCAAACACAACGGCGTCGTCGTCCACGATAAGGTCCTGATCCCCAACAAGACCGGCTCCGGCCAACCCGAAGCGGCTCAGCCCGGCCCCATCAACTTCCAATACCACAATAATCCTGTATGGTTCCGCAACATCTGGATCATCGAAAAGAAATAGACTTCCAAGAATCTACGGCCAACTCGCATTGCACCGACCCGGCACCCTCGCGTAAATTAGCCCTCCGCGACAGGGGCGGCTCCAGCCGCCGTTACCAAGAACCTGATCAAGGGAGAGACGATGAGTGAGTTTTCAATCGATCCTTCTGGTGAGCGCTTCCCTCTGCCTGAGAAACAGGACTATGCCGCCGAGTACGCCCGCGTCGAAAAGCTGGTTGCGGCGGCACGCAAAGAGGGCAAGGAAATCGTGGTCGTCATGGGTGTCGGCTTCGTCGGCGCCGTGATGGCCGCCATCGTTGCCGACACCGTGGACAAGAAAACCGGCAAGCCCTCCAAGTTCGTCATCGGCTGCCAGCGGCCCAGCTCCCGCTCCTATTGGAAAATCCCCCTGCTCAACCGTGGCCAGTCTCCCGTCAAAGCCGAAGACCCCGAGGTCGATCCCATGATCGCCCGCTGCGTGCTGGAGAAGAAGACCCTTATTGCGACCTACAATCCCGACGTGCTGAATCTCGCGGACTGCGTTGTTGTGGATGTCCAGTGCGACTACACCAAGCACGCCTTGGGCAACATGCGCGATGGCGATGCCGATATGGCCGCCCTCGAGGCCACCATGAAGACCATCGGCGAGAAGATCCAGCCGCACTGCCTCGTCCTGATCGAAACCACCGTCGCCCCCGGCACGACCGAGTTTGTCGCCTACCCGATCATGAAGCGCGCCTTCGCCGGCCGCGGCATCCAATCGCCGCCCGTGCTGGCCCACAGCTTCGAGCGCGTCATGCCCGGCCGAAACTACGTTTCCAGCATCCGCGATTTTTGGCGAGTGTGCTCCGGCTGCAACGAAGACGCTCGTAAACGGGTCGTCCAGTTCCTCACCGAGGTGCTGAACACCGAGAAATTCCCCCTGACCGTCATGGACCGCCCGATCGAGTCGGAAACCACCAAAATCGTCGAGAATTCCTATCGCGCCACGATCCTCGCATTCCTGAACGAATGGTCGCTCTTTGCCGAGCGCAACGGCGTGGACCTGATCAAGGTCATCAACGCCATCAAGGTCCGCCCCACCCACTCGAACATGATCTTCCCCGGCCCGGGCGTCGGCGGCTATTGTCTGCCCAAGGATGGCGGGCTGGGCTACTGGGCCTACAAACACATCCTCGGCTTCGAAGACCAGGACAACATCTTCAAGATCACGCCCACCGCGATCGACATCAACGACACGCGTGGGCTGCATGCCGCCGAGCTCGTCCGCGACACGCTCCGCAACATGGGCAAATACATCGCCGGCTCCAAGATCCTGCTCGCGGGAGCGAGCTACCGCGAAGATGTTGGCGATACGCGTTACAGTGGCTCGGAGCTGATCGTCCGCAAGCTCACCGAAATGTCGGCCGAAGTCGCCGTCCACGACCCCTACGTCGAGCATTGGTACGAGTTGGAAACCCAGGACACCTACCCGGCCCCCGGCCATTCCTGGTCCCGGTTCTTCCACAACCAGAAGGATCTGGTCAATACCCGGATTCAAAAGGATCTTGCCGCCGCCATCAAAGGCGCCGACGCGGTTGTGCTGGCTGTCCGGCACGCCCCGTACCTGGAGCTGACGCCGGACGATGTGGTCCAATGGGCCGGCGCCCCGCTGGCGGTGATTGACTGCTTCGGCATCCTGAGCGACGACAAGATTCGGCGCTATTTCGAGTTGGGGTGCGAAGTCAAAGCGCTGGGCCGAGGGCATATCCAGCGGATCAAGGAAGAGGTGCGGTCAAAGCGGAAGTAGCCGTCGCGGGGGAAATGGGTTCGTTTTGTTGGGAGGGGTTCAGGGTTCGGGGTTCAGGGTTCAGGGGTCAGGGGTTCAAGGGGGGTGTTGCGCGGAAAGGGGGTCGGTGGCGCAGCGCGGGGAAAAAAGTTTGGCGGAGGGGGGTAAAAGCGTAAGATGAGTTGGGGAAGGGGGTTGAGTGGTTTTCTGTTTAATAGAACCGTGCAAAACGGAACAAAACCGACCCCAAAGCGCCCCCAAAGCGCCCCCAAAGTGACCCCAAACCGACCCCAAAGCGAACAAAACCGACACATAGCGACCGCCGGGCATATGAGGGGACGATTGGGGCTGAGGCGGTGCGGAATGAAATTGTCAAAGAGCCTGGAAGAGGGGATTTTCCCCCCGACCCGGCAGGGGGACCGCGTCCGGCCTGCCACGGGGGGATTATACCACAGAATGGTGGCAATGTCAACTAAAAAATGGCGGGAATTGTTAGGTGCGGACAGGGTCGGGGGGGTCGGCAGAAGAGCCGATCAGGCAAATCGGGGGGACAGGGTCTTTTCGGCTGTTGTAAAGAAGTAGCAATGTCACCCAGCCTTCCTCTTTCCCGCGTGTAAGTCTCGCGTAGGCGAAGGCGGGAGGGGACCGCGCGGCGGAGGGGGTGGGAATTGGCGGGTGGGGAGATGGTCCGCAAAAGAGCGGGGAGGCGGAGTGGGCGGAAGGAGGTTATATAGCGCCCTTTTGCGGACACTGCAAGGCTGGCCCGCGAAGGGCAAGGACGGGCGGGGAGGGTGTGGCGGAGGGGAGCGGGTTGGCGGGGGGGGGGGATGGTCCGCAAAAGAGCGAGGAAGGGGGTTTGGCGGAAGGGAGGTTTCTTGTCGCTCTTTTGCGGACACTACGACTACTACTTGCTGATCAATATGGCACGAGCAGGCGCCGCCACGTGAGCATGGTTTGACGGATGGCTCGGCACACATTAGACTTGCCCCGTGGACTTCACCGCCGATGTCTATTTGACTGCCGCCCAAGAGCATGTCACCGCAGCCCGCGAGCTGTATGACTCTCGGCGTTATACACTTGCCCACTATGTGGCCGGGCTCGCCGTCGAGTGTATCTTCCGCGCTTATCGTTATCGTATTGATCCCGTTTTCGACGAACGGCACGATCTGCATTTGCTGGCCAAGTCCGCTCGTTTCTATGACATCTTCCCCGAGCGGCATGTGGAAAAGATCAGTGCTGCCTTGGGCGTGGTCGTGACACAATGGCTGAATAATCATCGCTATCGCTCGGAGGCCGCCCTACGATCTTTCCTGGCGGATAGGAAGCTCTATGTCGGCATCAAAGGCGATTTCGTGAAAGAGAATAGCCGCCGAATCGTCAATGCTGCATTGGATCTGGTCAGTTTGGGAGTCATCCGATGGAAGAACTAATCCGGAAAGTAACCGATGCCTTGAGTCAGAGCTTTCCAAATTCGCGTGTGGAACTCGAGCAGGCGAGCCCTGCCCAGAAAGTCGGCGGCTTCTTGATCTGGCAAGGCTTCGAAGGCCAAGAGCAGATCAAGAGACAACGGCAGATGTGGAAGGTCCTCAGAGAACATCTCACCAAGCAGGAACAGCTTCAGATCACGGCAATACTCACAGCCACACCCGACGAGATGCCGGCTGTGCATTGAACCGCACCAACGGCCAGCGAACTCACCAAACCGTCGTCGCACCTAATCCCCCGCCACGCGGCTTCCTTCTTTTCCCTGCCCTTAAAGCTTCTGCGCCACTGCATTGTCCCGCCGCCCCAGAATCGGATCATTCTCCAGATACCCCTCCCACTTGGACGCGGCATCGAGGAGGGTCTTGCCGTAACGGCAGTCTTCGATCGTCATTCGGCCCGCTTTCACCAGATCGTAATAGGGAGACAGATCGGTCTGGCGGTAGAGGTTGGCGAACTGCTGGTAGAAGACCTCCCGGGGCAGGCGGGTGGGCAGGACGGAGTGCATGGTGTCAAAGCAGGAATAGTCATGGGTGAGGAGATCGTGGAAGCGGTCGCGGTATAGATCGGTGCCGGGCAGGGGGGTGAGGATCGTGAACTGGGTAAAGGCGATTTTTTTCTGGCTGACGTAATCGCGAAGGCGCTTGAAATCATCCTCGGTCCAGTCGGGATCAACGATAAACGCACCCCAGATCATGACGTCAAGCTCTTGAAGGATCTCGATGGCGCGGTCGTTGATTTTGGCAGTGTTTTGCTTATTGACGCGATTGAGCATCTGATCGCTGGCTCCCTCCAGGCCGAGGAGCACGCCAACGAGGCCGATATCCACCCATTTGCGGACAAGGTGCGGATGCCTGGCGATGGAGTCGGTTCGGCACTCCATGGAGAACTGCATCCCTAAGCCCTCGGCCTTGATCAGATCCGCCAAGGAATCCTCGCGGCGATGGTCAAGCAGGAAATTGTCATCGACGAACGTGACATGCCGGGTGCGGATGGTAGTTAGTTCCGCCAGCACGCGTCGCGGGGACATCATCCGGGTGCGTCCATTGTGGAATTTCCAAACACTGCAGAAATTACAGCGGTAGGGGCATCCCCTGGCGGTAGTGACGCTGGTATCAGGCCGGTGAAAGATGAAGGAGTAGCGGTCGCGGTAGGCGGCGGTCAGGTCCCGGCGTGGGAAGGGAAAGGTATCCATGTTGGCGGCGGCGTCAGCGGTGTGATTGCGGATGAATTGTCCGTTTCGGTCTTGCCAGATGAGGTTGGGCACATCGGTGGGGGCAGTTTTCGCCAGAACGTTTCGGATGAGGCCCGGGAAGACCATTTCGGCTTCGCCAATCGCAACCGCGTCGACTTCGGGGATGAGGAAATCGTCGGGCTGGAGCGAGGCGTGATGTCCGCCGACCACGGTGAAGATCTCGGGCGAGAACGCCTTGACGTGCCGGACGACGGCCTGGGCGGCATAGACCTCGGGGGTCAGCGCAGTCACCGCGACGATGTCCGGGCGGAACTCCGCGAGGGTTCCTTGGAGATTGTCCTCCAGGCGCAGGTCCAGAATGCGCAGCGTGTGTTCCGGCACCAACGCCGCCACCATCTCGAGATGCAAAGGCTCAGGCAGCGCCGCCAGGCGGAACCCAATCCCCGCGGTCAGGTACTCTGGCTGGACGAGCAATATCCGCATGACTTTGCCCATTTCGCGACTCATCAAATGTGGGGCATGCTACCGCTTCGCCTTGGAAGAAGCCAAGCCCGGAAATCCGTGCCAAAGTAAGTTGCAACGGGCTGCGTACAGACTTTTTGCCAGGCCACCGCATCGGCATCTGTGGGTTGTATGGCACATAACAACAGGCCCCGCCCGCCCGTTGTATAAGCAGGAGAGGACCGAGCGATGATGGCCGTCCTTGCACGACCCTGAAACACCGCTATCCTCCTCAGAACAACGTGGCGATCTGGTGCAACCCATAATTCAGGAGACAGGCTAATGACCGAACGAAATTTGTTGACACGTCGCGACTTGATCAAGCGAGCGGCGGCGGCCAGCGCCGTATTCGCTCTACCGACGATCATCCCCGCCTCCGCGCTCGGGGCTGCGGGCCGACCGTCGCCGTCCAACCGGATCACCATCGGCGCCATCGGCGTGGGCGGTCAGGGCAACGGCAACCTCGGCGGATTCCTCGGCGATCCCTCCTGCCAGGTTCTCGCGGTCTGCGATGTCGATAAGAAGAACTGCCAAGGCACCAAGCAGCGCGTCGACGGCCAGTACAAGAACCAGGACTGCGCCGCCTATAAAGACTTTCGCGAGCTCTGCGTCCGCACCGACATCGACGCCATCTCGATGGCGACACCCGATCACTGGCACGCCATCACGGCGATTACCGCCCTGAAGTCGGGGAAGGACATGTACGGCGAGAAACCCTTTTCGCACGACCTGCGCGAAGGCCGCGCCATGGTCAATGCCGTCAAACAGTACGGCCGAATCTGGCAGACGGGCTCCTGGCAGCGCTCGACGGGCGATTTCCGATTTGCGTGCGAACTGGTGCAGAACGGCTACATCGGCAAGGTGCACACGGTCGAAGTCGGGCTGCCCACGGGCGGGCCGGGCGGTTTCGCCAAGTTCTGCGACCCACCGGAGGATATGGACTACGATTTCTGGTGCGGCCCGTCCCCGTACGCCCCGTATTCACCGGATCGCACCCACTGGAACTGGCGTTGGCAGCTCGATTACGGCGGCGGACAGATGATGGACTGGATCGGGCACCACGGCGACATCGCGCAATGGGGCATGGGGACCGAACTCACCGGCCCGGTTGAGATCGAGCCCGTTTACTCCGATTGGCCGAAGGAAGGCATCTGGAACGCACCCACCCGCTATCGCTACATCGCCAGCTACAAGAACGGCATCAAGGCGATGGTCTCCAACGCCGAAGGCTCCCTCCGCATGGGCGCCAAGTGGATCGGCGACAAGGGATGGGTCTGGGTCGATCGCGGCGGATTCGACAGCTACCCGAAGGAGCTGATGAAAGTGAAGCTCAGCCCGAACGAAATCCACCTTTACAACTCGGGCAACCACATCGGCAATTTCCTGGAGTGCGTCAGAACCCGCAAACCGACGATCGCCCCGGCGGAGGTCGCGCATCGTTCCGCCAGCCTCGGGCACATCGGTCTGGTCGCTTTGATGATCGGCCGCAAGATCCGCTTCAACCCCGACACGGAAGAGATCCTGGGCGACCCGTCTGCTTCACAACTGCTCGGCCGAGCCAAACGCGAGCCGTGGCACGCTGTGTAAGCCCTCATGCACTGTTGTCCCGATCACGCACAATGAACTGAGAATTCCGGAGCAATTAACATGAATACCCGTTATCCGATAGCACTGCTCGCCCTTACCTGCCTGCTCGTTTCGCCGCTGGTGCGCGCACAGGACGTCGGCGATCCGTTTACGAAGATCATCACCTACAGCGTCGAACAAAGCCGCAAGGACTGCGCCGCCGTCGAGGCCGAGATTCGCAAAGCCACGCCCGCGCAATACCCGGCCCTGGAAGCCAAGCTTCTGGCTGCCCTGAAAAGCCCCGACGCGACGGCTGATTGCAAGAACTTCGTGTGCCGGCAGTTGGCCACGGTTGGCTCGCCGGTCTGCGTGGCGGCCGTGGCGCCGTTGCTGCTGGATGAGAAGACGTCGCACATGGCGCGTTTTGCACTCGAGCCCAATGCCGCCCCCGCGGCGGCGGCGGCTCTCCGGGCAGCGTTGCCGCAGGTCAAGGGCAAGCTTTTGGTGGGGGTGATCTGCTCGATCGGCGCCCGGCGCGACGCCCAGGCGGTCGATGCATTGGCAGCGTTGGTTGTCAGCGATGATTCCGCGGTCGCGTTTGCCGCGATCGCCGCGATCGGCAACATCGGGGTCGGTGACGCGATCAAGGCCCTGGAAGGCGCCAAGGTTGCCCCGAACCTCCGCAGCGCCATCGCGACGGCCCAGATCACGGCCGCGAGGCATTTGGCCGCCGAGAACAAGACCCAGACCGCCATCGCCGTGTACAAAGGGCTGGCCGTCCCGACTCAGCCCAAGTTCATCCAGATCGCCGCCATTCGTGGGCTGATCGGCACTCTCGACAAAGCCGCGGCCGCTCAGCTCATCGTCCAGACCATGCAGTCCGAGGATGTTGCTCTGCGCTCGGCGCCACTGGCCGCCATCCAGGATCCGAGCGAGAGCGCCCTGCGCAATTCTCTGGCCGAGCAGCTCCCGACGTTCAAGGCGGACGCGCAGCTGGCGTTGCTGTCGGTGCTGGCTGATCAGAAAGACGTCGCCCTTCGCGGGACGCTCCTGAAGATGCTCGACCAAAGCCAGAGCGCCGAAGTCCGGGCCGCGGCGATCGACGGCCTGGGCGCCCATGGCGGAGCCGGCGACGTCGCCGCCCTGGTCAAGTTCGCCGCCGCCAAGAACGCCGACAGCGCCGCCGCCCGCAAGGCCCTCGAACGCATGGGCGCCGCCGGCATCGACAGCGCGCTGATTCAGCAGGCCCAAAGTAACGACCCGGCCGTCCAGATCGTCGTCATCAACGTGATCGGCGTCCGCCGCGAGGCCAAGGCGATGGACACGCTCGTCAAGCTGATGGCCAGCCCCGACGCTGCCGTCGCCGCCGAAGCCGTCAAGGCCGTCTCCACCCTGGGCACGGCTCAGCAGCTTCCGACGCTGCTCGGCATCATCGCCGAAACCAGCCAGGCCGCTTTGCGAACCTCCGCCGAGAACGCCGCCAAGGCCATCTGCTCTCGGGCGACGGATAAACCCGCCGCCGGCAAGGCTATCCTGGCGGCCCTCGACGGCGTCAAGTCCGCGCCCGCTCGCGTAGCACTGCTGCGCGTCCTCTGCCGCGTCCCCTCCGGCGAGACCCTCGCCGCTGTGCAGAAGGGCATGAAGGACTCCGACAAGGACGTTTCCGACGCCGCCACACGCGAGCTGATTGATTGGCCCGACATGGCCGCCGCCACCCCCATCCTGGACTTGGCCAAGTCGGCCAAAGTTGAGCGCGATGCTGTGCTGGCCCTTCGCGGC
Organism: Planctomycetota bacterium; assembly: GCA_026693085.1. Lineage (GTDB taxonomy): Bacteria > Planctomycetota > Phycisphaerae > Tepidisphaerales > Tepidisphaeraceae > JAPLNB01. Next base: position 25,070 of record JAPLNB010000324.1, read on the forward strand.
GCCATGCGGCTGGCCAGTCAAAAGGACCAGCCCACCACCCAACGCCTCGGCATCTACCGTAGCGTCCTCGAAACCGCGCAGCGACCGGATGAGAAGAAGCAAGCGCTCGCGGGCCTCGGCGATGTCGCATCCGTCGGCTCGCTCGAACTGACCCAGAAGTACCTGAAGGACTCCGCCCTGGCTAACGATGCCGCGATGGCCGGCATCCGGATCGCCCGCCAGCTCGGCACGATCGACCCCGACAAAGCCAAGGCCGGCCTCAACGAAATCAAGTCCACCACCTCCTCCGACGACCTCAAGAAGCAGGCCGACGACGCCCTCGCCGCTGTCTCTAGCGGCGCGATGGTCGATGGCTACATCACCGCCTTCGCCGTCTCCGGCCCCTACATGCAGGACGACAAAGACTCCGACGCCCTGTTCGATATCGTCTTCGCCCCCGAACGCGCCAATGCCGCCGCGGCCTGGCAGCCTATCCGCGCCGAAGGCAACCCCGCCATCGTCGGCCTCGACAAAGCGATCGGCGGCGAACAACGCGTCGCCTACCTCCGCACCGTCATCACGTCCGCCACGGCCCAAGCCGCACAGCTTGAGCTAGGCAGCGACGACGGCATCAAGGTTCTCCTCAACGGTCGCCGCGTCTTCGCCAACAACGCCATTCGCGGCATGCAGGTCGGCTCGGACAAGGTCAAAATCAACCTCGTCAAGGGCGCCAACACGCTGCTCCTGAAAGTGACGCAGGGCGGGGGCGAATGGTCCGCCTGCTGCCGCCTGGTCTCCCCCACCGGCTCCCCTCTTCCCGGCATCTCCGTCTCCGCCCCGATCGAAAAATAGCCCCCCCTCGCGCAGACAAAAGCCCACGGCGTCGCCGCGGGCTTCTTTTTTCCTTTGCGCGCATCGCAACCCCATCAGCACCGTAATACTTACCCTGTAACAAGTTACGATCAACGCTCTCCAAGACATCACTGTAAGTGGCCCATCTGACCCGCCCTTGATATGGTACAATTTCAGTGCTATAAACGGGACAAGAGCATATGATCTCGTCGTATTCGAGGAGCTGCCGTCGATTGCCGCAAGGCGCGGCAGATCACGTGCCCATGACCTCGGCAGTGCAACGACGAAGCCGTTGCAGCGTACGCGGAGACGACGCGCCAAGGATAGATGCCAAATGGACTCGGCCCCGACTCAAATCCTGCTGATCGACCCCGATCCGGCCGCAGGTCTCCTCATCGCCGACCTGCTCGCCGGCATCCCTGGCCTTCCATTCGAGCTGAACCATGCCGACGACTTGCCTGACGCGCTGGACGATCTGAACAATCGTCACACCGACTTGGTGCTGCTCGCCCTGGCACCCCCTCAATCTCAACACGCCGACACAATCGCCGCAGTCCGCGTTCGCGTACCGGACCTTCCGATCATACTCCTGGGCGATCGCAACCAGCCCGAGCCACTCGAACTCGACATCACTAACGGCGTCCAGGATTATCTGGTCAAGGGCCGCTTCGACGCCCCCCTTCTCACCCGCGCCATCCGGTATGCACTGCAGCGACACTTCGACGCCCAGATCCTCCGCCGAGAGTCGGAAATCCTCAGCGCCGCCGTCGAGGGATCGAACGATGCCGTCTTCGTGAAGGATCTGGACGGCCGCTATATGATGATCAACTCCGCTGGCGCAGGACTGCTCGGCAAGCAGGTTGAAGAGGTTCTCGGCCAGGACGACAGCACTCTCTTCGCGCCCGAGTCCGGCCGCCTGATCATGGACCGGGATCGCCGCATCATGCTCGCCGGCATCACCGAGACCGACGAGGAAACGGTCACGGCCGCCGGAATCACCCGTACATACCTCAGCACCAAAGGCCCCTACCGTGATGCCAACGGCAATATCGCCGGCCTGGCCGGCATCAGCCGTGACATCACCGAATCCAAACGCCTGCGAGAAGAGCTCATCGAGCAGCGCAACCTCCTTCGCACTCTCATCGATAACTTGCCCGACTATATTTTCATCAAGGACGTTGCCGGTCGATTCATCACCAACAACCTCGCCCACGCCCGCATCCTCGGCGCGATGTCCTGCGACCAGATCGTCGGGAAGACTGATTTCGACTGCCTGCCCCTCGATGTCGCCGTGCGGTACCATGCCGATGAACAGCAGGTCGTCCGCACGGGCCAACCGCTCATCGACCGCGAAGAGCCCTTCGTCGATCCTGTGGGCAACCGGCGCTGGTTTTCGACCACCAAGGTTCCCCTTCGCGACCGCGAGGGGAAGATCATCGGCCTGGTGGGCCTGAGCCGCGATTTCACAGAGCGCAGACTTGCCGCCGAGATGCTCACCAACACCAATGCGCGTTTGGCTCACCGCGAGGAGCAGCTTATGGACGCCCTTTCCGAGCTGAAGGGTTCCCACGACAAGCTCAAGGCTACCCAACTCCAACTGATCCAGGCGGAGAAACTCAAGTCAACCTGGCGTCTTGCCGCCGGCGTCGCGCACGAGGTCAAGAACCCGCTGGCCATCATCTCCCTCGGCATGGAGTACCTGCTGGGCAACCTCCCCGCGGGCAGCGATGACGTTCGGATCACCCTCGAAGAGATGCGATCCGCCATCAAACGCGCCGATTCGGTCATCCGGGGCCTTCTGAACTACTCGCAGCTAACCCGACTCGAAGCCAGCCCCGGCCAGCTCAACTGCATCATCGAACAGGCGATGCTCCTAGCCAGGCATGAACTGGTCCGCTGCCGTGTCACGGTTGTCCGGGAACTTGCTGAGGACCTGCCCCTGGTCCGGCTCGACGCGAACAAAATGGAGCAGGTGTTCATCAATGTCTTCCTCAATGCCGCCCACGCCATGCCCCGCGGCGGCACGATGACCGTCAGGACCAGCGTCCGCGCGGACCGAAACGAGGGCAACGCCAAGTTCGTCGTCGCCGAAGTCGAAGACACCGGCGCCGGCATACCGCCCAACAAGCTGGGAAGTGTGTTCGAGCCCTTCTTCACCACCAAATCACCCGGCAAAGGGACGGGCCTGGGCCTTAGCGTCAGCAAGACCATCGTTGAACTGCACGGAGGGACTATCGCAATCGCTAACCGTGACGGAGGGGGCGCCAGAGCCACAATCAGCCTCAAAGGAGTACACGATCATGTCCGATCAGAAGACACGTATCTTGCTCATCGATGACGAGCCGGCGTTCACCGGCATGCTTCGACGGAACCTGGAAATGACCGGCCAATACAACGTGCGGGAGGAGAACGACCCAATCTCCGCCATTCGGACCGCCAAGGCGTTCGATCCCCATCTGATCTTCCTCGACGTGGTCATGCTGGAGTTGGAGGGCGGCGACGTCGCCTCGGCCCTGCGATCCGACCCCAACACCAAGAACGTCCCCATCGTCTTCCTCACCGCGCTGGTCGAAGGAGAGGAAGCGAACATCGGTGGCCTTGTCAGCGGCGGTCACCGCTTCATCCCGAAACCGGCCTCCGTCGCGGAAATCATCGGATGCATCAACCAGACACTGGGCGGCCAGCCGCCGAACCCCGCTCACCCGACCCGCGGCGAGGCATGATTCGTAATCTGCGATGGGTGATGCGTGAGCCAAGTCCTTTGGCTGAGGGCCCTGGCAACGAAGAGATCTGACAGGCTCAGAAGGACCGTTCGTCGCCTGATCTGAGCGACAGGCGCCGTTTCACGGGTGGCCTGTCTCTACTTCTTCGCCGGGTACACCGCAAACTCCCAGATTGTCGGCCCCTCGGTCGCCTTCAATATGTTCAACCTCACCACCCTCGCCGTCACCGGCTCAAACTCCCGCTCCCAATTCGCCCCGATCGTCGTCCCGTTCAGAATCGTCTTCCAGGCCTCTCCATCCTTGTATTGAAGCTCGAACTGCTGCACCCGCTGTTCCAGCGCCTCATCGATCACAACCCTGTTGAAAGCAACCTCGTTCCGCAGATCCACCTCCAGCCACGCCGCTGAGGTGCCCGCATCGGTCGCCCAGCGCGTGTCTGAATCACCATCCACCGCCTTGCCCGCCGCGTGCTGCGACTGGTTCTGGAATACGTTCGACGCCGTGGCCTTCTTCCCCGTCGAAAGCGACGCCGGCCCGCTGATCGGCGTGATGTCCATCGCCGACCCGTCCAGCTTCAACTCCACCACCGTGTCGATCGGCTGCCGATCACCTTCGGCCACGTCAATCGTCACACCCTCATCATCCTGCTTCACCTGCACCGCCCCACCGCTCATCAGCCGGCTCGACACAATCTTTTTCGGCATCGCCGGCAGCTTCACCGCCTTGCCCCCCCAATTCAGCACATGCACATACACCAGGTCGCCCTTCCGCGTGCTCACTCCCCAATTCCCCGGCCGCCATGGCCCGCCGCGCGTTCCATAAATGCTCTCCCCATATTTTGCCAACCATTGCCCCATCTCCTTCAGCCTCGTTACCTGTCGCGGCTCAATCTCGCCCGTCGGCATCGGCCCCACGTTAAACAACAGATTTCCATCCCCCCCCGCGCACCTGACCAGCGTGCCGATGCACTGCTGGAGCGACTTCATCCCATCGTTCGGCTTCCACGCCCACTGATTGCAGATCGTGATGCACGATTCCCACGGCCGACCATATTGGAACTTCCCAATCTCCTGTTCCGGCGTGTCATGATCCTCCGCCAATCCCACCCGATTGTTGATGATGATCTTCGGCTGCAGCTCCCGGATCATCGCCACCAACTTCTGCGCATCCCAGTCCTTCGGCGACCCACCCAGCCCATCGAACCAGAGGATGTCCACCTGCCCATAGTTCGTGCACAGCTCGCGTAACTGCCCGTGGAAATACTCCAGGTACTTCGCGTGCCGCTCGGTCCGATAATCCGCGTGATGCCAGTCGGGCGGCGAGTAATAAAACCCCAATTTCATTCCCGCCTCATGACACGCGTCGGCCAATTCCTTCACCACATCTCGCTTGAAAGGCGAATTCGTCACCTTGTAATCGGTCAGCTTCGAGTCAAACTCACAAAACCCATCGTGGTGCTTCGTCGTGAACACCAGGTACTTCATCCCCGCGGCTTTCGCCACGCTGACCCACTCCTTGGCATCGAATTTCGTCGGATTGAACTCTTTATAGAGATTGTCATAGACCGCCAGGGGCACCTCCCCGGTCCCGCCGGTGCCCCGCCGTTCGCCGCCGCGCGACCAGCCGATCTCGGTTCCCTTCAAACATACCGGCCCCCAATGGACAAACAACGCAAACCTCGCCTCGTTCCACCACGCCATCCGCGTCTCGCGCTCCGCCGCCGTCTCCGCCCCCCTGGCCGACCCCACCACCATAAGAACCACCGCCAATACGCACGCCACTCGTCTGAACATCATGACCTCCCAGCAAATGACGGCCCCACTGTAACGGGTTTCCCTCGCCGCCCCAAATCGACGCCTGGCAATCTCATTCCATGCTTGATTCTTCCTCCCGGTCTCCTATCCTTTTCCCACCGATGGCGCACATTCGCCCGTTCAATGCGGTTCGTTACTCCCCGGACCTGGCGCAGGATCTCTCCCGCCTGATTGCCCCCCCGTACGACGTCCTCAACGAACAAGGCAAAGCCGCGCTCCAGTCCCGCCACCCCAACAACATCGTGACCGTCGATCTGCCGCATCTGCCCCCCAAAACCGTCGGGCCTGACTCCGTTTACGAGCAGGCCAATTCCACCCTCCAATCCTGGCTCGCCACGAACATCCTCGCCAAAAGTCCCCGCCCCGCCTTTTATCCCTACATGCAGACCTACGAGCACAACGAGCGAGCTTTCCACCGCCGCGGCTTCTTCGGCCTTGTCCGCCTTTCTCCCTTCGGAGCCGGCGAAGTCGTCCCCCATGAAAAGACCCACGCTGAACCCATCCAGGACCGTCTCAAGCTCATGCGTTTTACCCGCACCCAACTCTCCCCCATCTTCGGCCTCTTCAACGACCCCAAAAACGAAGTCACCAACCTCCTCTACCACAACATCTCCCGCCCAATCCTCTCCGCCACCCTCGATGGCGTCCGCAACGATCTCTGGGCCGTCCCCGACGCCGAAGTTGGAACCAAAGTCATCGACCTCTTCGGCCACAAGCCTGTCTACATCGCCGACGGCCACCACCGCTACACGACCGCCCTCAACTACCAGGACGAAATCCGCCAACAGCTCGGCGGCAAGGTCCCCGACGCCCACCCCGCCAACTGGTGTCTGTTCTCACTGGTTTCGATGCAAGACCCCGGCCTCTTGATTCTCCCCACGCACCGCCTCATCGGCGGCCTCCGCAGCTTCAACGCCGCCCTCCTCGCCGTCAGCATTAAAGACCACTTCGATATGACCGAAGTGCCCCTCGGCTCCGACGGCATCGCCGAATTCGCGCACACCACCCTCCCAAAGTTGCCCGCTCACACGTTCGGCCTCTTCGATGGTTCCACCCGCAAGCTCTACAAGCTCCACCTGAAAGACCCCTCCGTTCTCAAGCCTCTCGAACCCGACAAATCCGACGCCTGGCGCCGCCTCGACGCCGCCATCCTCCATCGTTACCTGCTCGACGAGGTGATCCGCCCCCGCTTCTCCCCCGGCCACGACCCCGTCGTTTCCTACACCGCCGACCCCGACGAAATCGCCCCGCAAGTCGATGGCTCCCGCTACCAGATCGCGCTGATGCTCCAGTCCACCCCCCTCCACACCCTGGAGGAACTAGGCCGGCACGGCGAAGTCATGCCTCAGAAGAGCACCTACTTCTACCCGAAGCTGGCGACAGGAATGGTCATCAACCCGCTGTGATGGGAGTTCATTGCTGCGTCTTCGCCGACGGATTCTCGGCCAGGTAGCACGTCCCTTCATCTGTCAGCATCAGCAGATCATCCGTCCTCTGGCCCAACCGCTTCGCCGCTGCGTACGACGCCCCGCGTTTCAGCATCTGGCCGCCCTTCAGCGCCTCGGCCACATCCGGGTTAATCATGTAGGCCCCAAACCCGCGATTCACCAGCATCACGATCCCGCCCTCGGCACAAATGAGGTAGTCCTCCCGCGCATCCCCATCGACATCCATCGCCAGACCCCTGGCCTTTCCCAGTTCCCCGCCAAGCAGCTTTTTGAACGTCCCCGGCAACTCGCCGGTCAACCGCTCGATATCCGCCGCCGTCCCGTTACCATCCAGCGGATATCGCTTCACCCCGTCCGCATCGATTACCATCGCATACAGGCGCTCGTCATCACCCCAATACCCAATCGACGCATCCAGGGGCTGGGTCTTGTCATCCCAGAGCTTCGCCGCTCTCTCACCTCTCGATTTCCCCAGGCGAAACAGGTCCCCACTCCTGCTCACCACCACCACAACCCCTTTCACAATCGCCATCGCCAGGATGCTCTGCTCCTCCGGCAGATCCAGCTTGTCCCCCGCCACAAACCGATCGCCTTTGTTCATCCACAGCTTCCCCCCCGCCACCAGATCCACTTTGCCATCGCCATCGATATCCCCCACCGCCGCCTTCGCACAGCTCACACCCGCCAGCCCCCATTTCTCGGTCGCCTCCTCAAATCCACTCTCACCGGCCAGGAACAATCTGACCTTCCCCCCCGCCACGACCAGCGCATCCATCTTCCCATCCCCATTGACATCTGCCGCAAGAAGCTGGCTGGGCTTGAGCACATTCAGCTTCGCCAGTTGCTTAATGCCGCCCGTGAACACCTTGTTCTCCACCTGGTCCGCCAGCGTCGATTTCCCCGCTTTGATCTGCTTGACAATCTCCACCAGCGCCGCGGTTCGACCCGGGAAGCTCTTCAGTTGATCCCGCTTTTCCTGCACCACCCGCAGCGCCAAGCCCTCCGCCCCCGCGAGGCGTTCCGCCAGCAGCCACGTATCCGCCAGATGCACTGTCACGGGCGCCGCCGCCCCCCCAATCGCCCTTCCGACAAACACCACGACCGGGTCACCGACCCCCACGTGCCCAATCAACGCCTGCGGCTGAACGATCTGCACCCGAAATGTCTTCTGGGCAAACACCCCTTTCACCACCTCCGCCACCTCCACTTCCACAACCCGATTTTCCTTTTTCAGGCCGCTCACCTTCCCCACAATCACCGGATTTGCCACCTTGTAGACATTCGACACCGGCATATCGACCTTGATCACGGCCCCCGCCCGCCCCACACAGACGAACCACGCGGCAACGATCCCTACCAACAGAATGCGCAACTTCATTTTCGTGCCTCCGTGCCTTCCTCTTCACGCGACCTTGAACACGCGCCTGGATACGAACACTGCCGGCAGATACGCCACCAAGTACGTCATCATCCACCCCACATCCCAATGCCCCATCCCGATCCACCCCAGGGGCGCCCAGAAGACCCGCTTCTTTTCCGGCTTGGTGTAGACGATTTTTGCGGATACCACCCCCGCCTCGCCGCTCAGTTCCGTCCGCTCCGGCGACAACTGTTCCCCGAAAACCGCCCACATTCTCGCTCCGACCTGGTCGCCCACCTTCACCACCACCGGAAACCGCCCCTCAACCCCTTGCGGCCGAACCATCCACGACACCGCTTGCGGCGGAATCTTGTTTTTCACCAAATACGCCCGCAACTCCGCCAACGATGCCTGCCCCGCGCGTTTTGCCGCTTCCTGCAACTCCCACGGCAACGCCGACAGATCGCTCGACTGCTGCCACTGCCTCGCCAGGTTCTCCAGCGTCTCCCGAATCGGGGGCAGCACCTGGCTCATCTTCGTCGGATCATCCAACTGCAGCGGCTGGCTCACCTCGAGCGTCACCGGCTTCCGCACATTGCTCTGCACCGTCGCCACCACATTCATCACCGTCCCCGGCCCAGCATTCCAGGCCTCCGGAGCGACACGGTTTGGCAGCCACACGCAGCTCATCACCAGCGGCCCCAACAGCACGGCCAGCGGCACAAACGCCGCCATCGCCACCCGCATCTGCGCCCCGGTCGCCAAATCCACCATCGCCACCCGCCGCTTCGACCCCTTCGGCAACTCCGTCGCCTGCTTCATCAATTCCTTGGCCCGCCTCTTCCCTTCCAACAACCTCGGGTTATCCGTCATCGATCGCTGGCACAGCATCGTCATCGCCGCCAGCCCCGCCGCCACAATCGCCACTGTCCAAACCTTCCCCACACCCCTCACCATCGGCCACAACAGCCAATCCATCCCCTTCATCGACGGCCAATACACCCACCCCTCCGGCAGCGCATAGACGCCAACCAAATACACCCCCCAAATCACCGCAAACACATTCCGCACCCTCGCGCTCCGCCTTTCCTTCTGGCCCGCCACCGGCGGCACCAACTCCCGGGCCACCCTCGCATCCTCGGGGTCCTGCGCCTCCCCCTTCGTGCCTTCGAGCCTCGGTGGCTGCGTGCCTTCCCTATTCACCACCCCATTCCGCCCATCCACACACACCACCTCCCCATCGGCAAACAATCCGGTCGCTCCGGCGAGCACCACGGCCGGGATATTCATTTCTCGCGCAATCACCGCCCCATGCGACAACGTCCCGCCGCACTCCAATATCAACGCCGCGGCGTTCACAAACAAGGGCGTCCACCCCGGATCGGTCGACGGACAAACCAACACGTATCCTTTCCCCAACTCCCCCGCCTCGGCCACCGACCGAACCACCCTCGCCGGCCCGGTAGCCACACCCGTCGATACGGCGAACGCCTTGTGGCTCCCCGCCGGGGCCACCTTCGGCACCTCCCCCAACGTCTCCAATGCCTCCTTATCGATCACCTGCGGCAACACCACCCGCTTCTCCGCCTCGAATTGCACCTTCCGCTGCGCGATCAGATGCAGGGGCGCAAACCCCACCCGCAGCGCATCGAACAATTCCTCCAGATGCAACTGAAAGACATCTTCCGCAATCTCCAACCTCCGCCCCGCCTCCATCGCCACATCCCGAAGGAGGTCATACCCCATCATCAGGTAATACTTGCCATCCTCCCGATAGGGCACATACCGCCGCACCACCTCAAGCCGCCTCTCCAACTCCTGCCGTTCCGGCGTCCCTAACCGGCCCCGCAATTCCGCCAACTTCGTTTCCGTCTTCCCCGCCCGCAACCGATGCAGTTCCATCGGATCCACGCCATCCTTCAGCCGCATCGCCATCGCCACCACGTACTCTGCCTGCTCCCGCCAGCGAGGCGTCGCCAAGTCAAACTCGTCCGCCGCCCGGTGCCCATACTCGCTCAGCCACTGTTCAATCTCGCGCTGCCCCAACCCCACCTTCCGCAGCTCGCTGTTGCCCAGGACCGTGTTATCCGCCCTGCTGCCACTGGACAAGCACCTCGCCAACTCATCCGGATCATCATCCCAGAAGTTCTCATCCAAGAACTCCCTCAGTTGGGCCATCGCCATCGCGGCGATCAAGCTGGGCATCAACGACTGGGGCGCGAAGTCATCCATCACCCGCTTCTCCCGCCGTTGCCAAAGCTCGATCAACTCCCCGACCGGCAGCCGCGTCAGGTTCCGCCCCTTCTCCTGCTTGCACCACTTCACGAACTCCGGCGCCACCCGGCCGGCAAATGTCTTGTCAAACTCCTTGGCCAGCTCCCGCAACCCCGTATTGATCCTCGCGACCTTCCTCGCCACGCTCACCCTCGCCCGAATCGACCCGCTCGGCACGGTCGGCGGCGACTGCCCGGCATCCGGATTGTCCCGCAGCACCTGCAAGTCATACTTGCACGGAAAGCCCTCAAAGAACATCTCCGCCGCCGCGGACAAATCCATGTACGCCTTCCCCCCGATCCGTTCCAAGAACCCCTCTGCGCACACGCTCGGCGAGGGTTCAAAGCCCACCTGCCGGTACATGGCCCCAAACCCCCCCGACCCGGACATGAAGCGTCTGATCACGCTCCAGGTCAATGGCGTCGGATGCGGCAGCGTTTCCCCAATATTGTGTGTTACCCACGGCCCCCGCCCTTCCTCCAACAACCCCCTCAACCTCTGTCGCGTCGTCTGCAAGAGCTGCTCATACGCCTCAGCCGCCGCCAGCGTCGTGATCGGCCGCGACTGCAACAGAAACAGCTCCCCATCCGCAATCGCCCATTCAATATCCTGTGGCGACCCAAAATGCCCCTCCGCCCGCCGCCCCAGCTCCCACAACTTCACGACATCCGCCGACTTCAAACAGGCGGTCTTTCGCCGCTCCTCCTCGACCGGCTGCTCGTCATGACTCCCGGCCCGAATCCATATTTGCTTATCCGCCACCACCGCTTCGACGACCCGCCCGGTCTCCCGATCGACGCGCAGCACGTCGGGCTGCACCCTTCCGCTCACGACGGCCTCCCCCAACCCCCAGCTCGCCTCGATCAGCACCTCCCGGCGCGACCCCGTCCGCGGATTTGCGCAGAACAAGACCCCCGCCACATCGGCCGGCACCAGCCGCTGGACCACCACCGCCATCGCCACCGCCGCCAACTCAATCGAATGCTCGCTCAGATAGGTGCGAGTCCGCGGACTATCCAAACTTGCCCAGCAGGCCTGGATCGCCTCGAGCAGTTTTGCCTCCCCCTGAATATCCAGGAATGTCTCATACTGCCCCGCCATCGACGCCTCCGCCAGGTCCTCTGCCGTCGCCGACGACCTCACCGCCACCGCGCCCGCCCCCATTCGGCGATACGCCCCCCGAATCTCCTCCTCCAAACTCGCGCTGATCCCCCGCCCCCGGGCAGCCCGATAGGCCGCGGTCGTCACGACAAAGCCCCCCGGCACGGCAAAGCCCGCCCGTATCAGATTTCCTAAATTGATCGCCTTGCCACCCACCAGCGACTTGTCCCGGCAATCCGCCAGTTCCTGTATCAAAGCCTCCATCTTGTTCATGAACCGCCCTTCCCGCCGATAAAGCATCGCAACCCGCCGGTCTCGCTTCCGACAAACACGCATCCGCCCGCGACCATCGGCGAACTGAGCGACAGCCCGTCCTGGCCCGGATTCGCGGGATCATTCAACGCATGCCGCTCGACCACCCTCCCATCATTCACATCCAACAGCGCCAGATACCCGTCCCGGCTCACCGCATAGACATACC
>JAPLNB010000325.1 GCA_026693085.1 Planctomycetota bacterium
GGGCAATACGACGGTGGATTCAGCGGATTTCGTGGAGATCGGCGTGGATGGCAGCGGGAAGATCTCGCAAGTGGTCGGGATCAACCGCAGCGGGAAAGATGAGGTGATTCGGGAACTGATAAAAGGCCGGCTGAGCGGCGATGAACACGATGGGCTGCTGCGAGACCCGTGCAGGCAGCTTGGCGAGCTGTTGGGCTGATTAACCTTGTGGGCCAGCGGTTGTCGGCGGGATCGGCTTGTTGACCGGGACGTCCTGAGGGCGATCGATCTGATGCGAGGCATTTTCGGTATCGTGATCGAGGTATCGTGATCCCCAGAACCAGAAGATGGCGCCGGCGATCATCATGGCGCCGACGGCTCCGAAGCCGACGTTCATATTGCCGCCGGTGATGTCGGAGAGCCGGCCGATGATGGGGGGCGAAATGGCGTCTCCGAGTGCGTGGATGAAGAAGATGTTGACGGCGAAGGCGGTAGCGCGGATGGCTGGGTGAGCGACGTTGGCGAGCGCGGTGTTGCTGGGTCCGGTGTTGAAGAAGAGGCAGAATTCGGCGAGGAAGACGCAAATCCAGGCCCAGGGGAATGGCACAAAGAGCATCAGCAAAAAGAATGGGAAAGCGGCGAGCAGCCCGATTGCCGAGACAATGAAGTAAGCGCCGCGAATCCTACCGCGGAGCTTATCGCCAGCGATGCCGCCCAGCAGTGTCGCGGCAACGCCGGTGACGACGGTAATGGCGCCGAAGACGATGCTGACGGAGCCCTCGTCGCCCCAGTGTCGGAACTGCTGGACGTAGTTGGGCATCCAATAGGCCATCCCACCAATGGAGAAGGTGAGTGCGGCCATGCCGAGGCAGTTCAGCACATAGGAGGGGTTCTTGAAAAGGGAGAGGTAATCACGGGTAGTGGCTTTTCGTGGCGCGGCAACGGCGTCGGCCGAGCCGCGTTTTGGCTCTGGCATGAAGAAGCAGAGCAGGCCGAGAAAGATCCCGGGCGGGACGACGGCGTAGAACCCCCATCGCCAGTTGCCAAGGGAGGCGGCAGCCCCGCCGAGGACATAGCCCAAGGCGCTGCCAACGGGAATGGCCATATAGAACCAGGAAAGCACCTTTCCGCGAATGCTGACGGGGTAGAGGTCGGAGATGATGGTTGGCGCGACAGGGCCGTAGGCGGCTTCGCCAACGCCGACAAACAAACGGGTGATAAGGAGGGGCATGTAGCTTCCGGCCAGTCCGGAGGCGCCGCTGGCGAGGCTCCAGAGGATGACGCCGACGCCGATCAAGACCCAGCGAGAGAAGCGATCGGCCAGCCAGCCGAACAGCGGCGAGACGATCATGTAACTGAACAAGAATGCGGTGGCAAGCCACCCCTTCTTGGTATCCATGAAAGGATCGCCGGCAAGCATGTCTTTTCCGACACTGACGAGGACGGCCGCCAGAACGAAGCGGTCGATGTAGTTGAACATGTTGATGGTGAGCAGGAGGACGAGAGCGCGACGGGCACCGGGGCGGGGCTGTTGATCAGAATCACCCGATGGGGACGAGTCAGAGAGGTTATTGTCCATCGACAGCCATGATCGTGGGGAACCGGGTGATTGGCAAGGGAAGCAGGCAGGGGGCAGGTCAGGGTCGGGTATGAAGAAACCCCCGGCCGTTGATTGGCCGGGGGTTGATGGACCTGTGAGAAAGAAAGAGGCGTTAATCTTGAACAAGCCTCATGTACCCTCTTACCCACGCAGAAGGGCGAGGGCGTTCTGAGGGGTTGCGTTAGCCTGTGCCAGCACAGTGGTGGCGGCTTGGCTCAAGATCTGCGAACGGGTGAGTTGGGCGGTTTCCTGGGCGAAGTCGGTGTCGCGGATGGCGCTTTCGGCCGCGGAGGCGTTTTCGAGGGCAACGCCGAGGCTGTTCACGGTCGAACCGATCGTGAACTTCTGGAATGCGCCCAAGCGTCCACGAAGCTGGCTGACCTGCTTGATCGCCTTGTCGATGATTCTCTGGGCTTTGACCAGGTTGGTACCGGTCAGGGCGTTGGCACCGCCAGTGCCGAGGGTGCTGAGATAGCCGATGGAGTCACCGAGGGTAGCGGTTGAAACCGAGGCGATGCCGATGGCGGCCTTGTCATTTTCGGTGACCTTGGAGCCCAGTGCAAAGGTGGCTCCGCCGCTGCTGATGGTGAAGCTGGCAGCGACGTTGGCGTGGTCGGCCAGCGTGAACTCGACGTCGAGGTTGCTGTTGCGGAAGGTGACGTTCAGACCATCGACGGTTGCAGCAGCGCCGTTGACGTTGACGACGGCATTGACGCCGGTGTCCTTGCCGTCGGTTCCGCCGACGGTGGCCCAGGTGCCGCTGATGACCTTGACGCTGACGAACTCGTTGGCGCCGAAGGTCTTGCTGTCGACTCGCAGGTCGGCACCGGAAAGGCTGGCGCTGACGCCGGTGGCAGTGGTGACGCTGTTGATGGCGGTGATCATGTCGGCGACCGCGGTGCCGGTGGCGAAGGTGAGCTGCTCGCTACCATCGTTGCCGGCGATTTCGACGGTGACGTTGTCGGCCGCCGCACCGACCTTGCCGACGTGCGCGGTCTGGGCGCTGGTGGTGACGGTGGCGGCGACCGCCACGGTTCCACCATCGGGAATACGCGCCGCGTTGACGCGGACGTTGGTGGCGTTTGTCGGGGTCGTCGTGGTGTAATCGTAGTTGCCGTTGAGAAGCTTCTTGCCCTCGAAGGAAGTGGATTGGGCGAGACGGTTGATGGTATTGAGGATCGAGTCAACCTGGAGCTGGTTGGCTGCGATTTCCTCAGTGCTGAGGCCGCCGGTATTGGCCGCCTGGTTGGTCAGACCCTGGATTTCGGTCAGCAGGGAGCTGACCTCGCTGAGGCCACCTTCGGCGGTGCCGATCAGGAGGCTGGCCCGCTGGGCATTGTCAATTGCCTGGGTGATGCCGACCTTTTCGGCGCGGAGGTTTTCGCTGGCAATCAGGCCGGCGGGGTTGTCCGAACCCCTGTTGATTTTCAGACCTGTGCTGAGCCTTTCAAGGCTCGTATTGACCTGGTTGTTGTTCCGTTGCAGCACGCGCTGGGCGATCAAAGACGTAACGTTGGTGTTAATTCTGCTCATAATAATTGTCTTTCCGTGACTGTCCGCGGACGCAATCCGCGGTACTGGATTTCCCACCTGCGGTTCTGCAGACCACACGGCGGGCTTCATTCCCTTGAAAGGCTTTTTAGCTGGTGGATCAGGGGACGCTCCCCAGCAGCCTGCGGGAAACCATTGGCTTCCCTCTTCACGTCGGTGAACCTCCTTTCTCACAAGCCCGTACGCCGAGTGCGTCCCAACCGGGCTCGGCACCACGACGACATCCGTTGTGTTATCGACTTGAAAAATGGGGGGACTTTAGATGCGCACCCTTGGTGGGCATGAATGTATTCGGGAATTTTGGGTGCTGCGATCAGGGCCGGTGGACAGCCACAAGGCTCGCTGCGATCGAGGACTATTATCAGACGTGCGTAATTCTGGCCGGCGTTAGTGTCGGCAGAGCGTTTTTTCGGACGTTGGGCGCGCAGGCGCCGACGTTCTCGGACGGGCCGCCCGGCAGGAGGATTTGTGTCGCCGAAGGCGAACCGGGATGCGGTTAAGCGTCCGTTACTGCCTGAGCAGCGAGAGAACGGACTGGGGTGTACTGTTGGCGGTGGCCAAAACGCTGGTTCCCGCCTGGGTGAGGATCTGCGCTCGGGTCAGGGCCGACGTTTCAGCCGCAAAGTCGGCATCACGAATGCTGCTTTCGGCGGCGGTGACGTTCTCCAGCGCGACCCCCAGACTGTTGATGTTGGTCTGGAGCGCATTTTTCTCGAAGGCGCCGAGCTTGCCGCGGAGGATCGCAACCTGGCTGATGGCGCGTTCGATGATCTGGCTGGCCTTGGACGCACCGCCATTGTCCAGCGAGGCCACTCCGCCGGTGACGATATCGCTGAGGAATCCGATGTCATCGTCGCCAAGCTTGCTGCCGGCCACCGACTGGATTCCGAGGCTGACCTGCTGGTTGCTGGTGACCCGTGGCCCGAGTTGGAACTTAGCGCCGCCACCGACGACGGCGAAGCTGCTGGTGCCGGTGCCAAATGTCTTGTCGAGCGTCAACTCGAGGTCAAGGGTGGTGGTGTTGAGACGGACCTTCAGGCCGTCGCCGACGGTGACGGCACCGTTGATGGTAGCGACGGCATCAATACCGACGGCGCGCGTCTTGGCGGTGCCGGCGGTGTCAACGGTATTGAACGTTCCGGAGCGGGCCGTGATAGAGACGTAACTTTTGGAGCCGTACTCCGCGCTGCGGAAGACGATGCCGGAGGCCGCATTGGCGGAGTTGATCAGATCAACGGCAACGCCGGTGGAGTCGGCGACGCTGTTGATGGCATTGGCAATGGCGGAGGCATGAGTTCCGCTGACGAAGGTCAGCACGGTGGGACCTTCCTTGCCGGTGATCGTGAGCGTGACGGCAGAGGTGATGGCGCTGGTGCGGAACTGGAGGGCGGCCTTCTGGGCGGCAGAAACGACCTGAACCTGGACGGGCATGTTGGTGCTGGTGCCGAAGTTGGCCTGGCTGACCATGAGCGCTTTGATCAGGGAGCTGTTGACGCCGCTGGTAACGTAGTCGAGGTTTCCGTTGAGCAGGTGGAGTCCGGCGAAGGTGGCGGTGTTGCTGATGCGGGTGATGCTCTCGATCGCGGAGTCGATCTGTAGCTGATTGGCCTGGATCTCGTCGGGAGAGAGCCCGCCGGTATTGGCGGCCTCGACGATGAGTTCTTTGACGTTCAGGAGGAGCGATGCAACCTCGCTGAGCGAGGCCTCGGCCGTCGAAATGACATTGCTGGCGCGAGAGGAATTGTCAATGGCCTGCTGAATTCCGGCCATTTCGCTACGTAGACCCTCACTGGCGATAAGACCAGCCGGGTCGTCGGCGCCGCGATTGATCCGCAGACCACTGGAGAGCTTTTCGAGCGTGTCGCTCAAGGTCCGCTGGGACCTGGCTAGACCGCGGTGTGCTGCTAACGCAGAGACATTTGTATTGATGCGGGCCATACCAATCCTCCATGATTGTTGATGGCTCTGACGGAGCTAAAGTCCGTCTGAGAAGTTCCAAATCCATGGAACTACTTCGAGCGGAAAATGGAACTGAGCCACAGGCATGTGCAGGCCGGGTGAAGAACCACACGACTGCCGTCAGGGCTTATCTTCCTTCTTGTCCGCTTTTGGGTTGATCTTTCCAAGACCCGAAAGATCCTCGGGTTTAACCTGTGCCGCCTCCCGGTTTTCTCGCCGGATGGCGTCATATACTTCTTTGCGATGGACGCTGATCTCTCTGGGGGCGTTGATTCCCAGACGCACCTTGTCACCGCGGATATCGACCACGGTCACTTCAATGTCGTCTCCGATCATGATCGTCTCGTCGCGTTGACGGGACAGCACCAACATAGGGGCTCCTTCCTGGGCAAGGGGCCTGATCGTTCAAGCCCGCTGGATACGCGATACTCCAACTCGCGCCGCACCGGAATCAGCTATCATTCATATTATAGCCGCACCGAAGCGATAGGTAGTACGGAAGTTTCTGGCGAGGGCGGCTATTTCACGCCGACTTGGCCAGTGGGACTTCCACCTGGAGCCGCAGGAGAGGCTGTCGGGTCGTCCATTTCTTGTCATTGAGCACAACTTGTTCCGCCAGACGGTTTTGTGCGTTGACCACCAGTGGTCCCTGCAGGTTTCCCGTGAGCCACTGGCCAACCTTGTTGCAGATCACGAAGATTTGGGTGAAGCTCAGGTCGGTCATCGCGAGTTCCTGCTGCGTTTCCTCCTTCACCGGGAACTGGTAGTCCTTGAAGAAGATGCTCGGGTCGGTGACGACGAACGCCAAACTCGGCTCGTCGACCGACTGAAGCCAGAAGAAGTAGTTTTCTTCCCCGGTCTGGATGAGGGCAAATCGCTTGTGCTCCGGGAAGCCCAAGAGCCCGCGGGGGAAGTTGAGAATACGCTCCTCATCCACCGCCATACGTCCGAAACGCGTCGTGTCGATTTCCATGCGAACTCCATTTCTGCAGCGTAGGTTGACATCGCGCTGCGACTGGCGGCATCCGCCGCGCATCTCCCGAGCCGGCCGCTGGGCAATCCGATGCCACGTGCAGCGACCGAGTGGGCTTGCCGCGAAGCGGCTCCGCCGCGTTCGCCGGTTGAGGCCCGGTGGCCCGCCATACGACAGCGGGCCCTGTTACATCTGCGGGCGACGGGTGCGACCTGCACCCATGCCGCCATAGGCGATCGCTCCGCATCGCCATCGCGGGGCCTGCTTCGGCCCCGATCCGTTTCGTGCCGAGCTCCGCCCGGCCGCAAAACCGCGCCGCTTCCTGCGGCACACTCCCTCCGAGAAACGCCGGCGTCCCGCCGGCTTGCGCTACTGAAAAATCCTACCGGCGAAGGCCTCCGCGATCGCCGCGGCCTGCGCTAATCCTGCGCCAGGCGGCATTTTCTGCTGCGCAGTAACCGATTCTATTGTTTTCTATAGAGTTACTACACATGTTGCACCATTTGTTACAAACCGTGTGCCAGAACCAAGCATCCCGAGACAACGGCTCTAAGTCAGAAAATCCAGCAGGCTCAGGTTCAAGACCTTTCCCGCAGTCTGTAGATTGGCCTGCAAAGCCATCTGCAACGTCTGGAATCGGGTGATTGCCTCGGTGTAATCGGTGTCTTCGAGCGTCGAGAGCAGCGACTGGGTCGTCAGGTTCTGCTCGTCAATGCGATCCTGCCGCGAGTTGATGTCCTGAATGCGCGCCCCAACCTGGCCGCGGATGCAGACGACTCGCTTAAGATCCTTCTCCAGACCTTCGGCGGCTTCGGTGATGGCCTGCTGATCGCTGCGAGTCAGGGCATCGCGGAGCTTGGCGAGGTTCCCGAACAGGCCAGGGGTCTGCACGGCATTGACATCAGTTCCCGTCAGCGTGTTGGCACTGGTGCTGGCTCGGAGGCCGAGGTCATCGGCGGCCATGGAGAAGTTGACCGGCGCCACCGCCAGGGTTCCGGCGGCGCCGGTGGAGTCGGTGAGGACGATTCCGTTTCCGGTGGTGGCAAAGCTGGCCGCGACTCCTCCGCCGGCGTCGGCGGCATTGATCGCATCGATGACGTCCTGGATGGTCTTGGCGCTGTTCAGATCGACGGAAAGCGTCGTGCCATTGCGGCGGGTGATCTGGATATCGTCGCCGGCGACAGTGCGTACGCCCTTTCCGCCGTTCAGCTCGCTCAGCGGTGAATTGGGGCCGAAGCTGCGTACGCCGAGATCCGCCGCCGTCGTCCCGCCATTCTCTGCGATGGTCATGGAGAGGCCCTGGGTGGGATTGATGACGTCGATTCCGTTGGCCGCGTCATTGATGCGTGCAAAGACGCCGGTGCCCGAGTCATTAATTGCATTGATGAGATCCTGCACGGTCGTAGCCGCCGCGAGGCTGATCGTGGCGGTTTTTGGTCCATTGCCGATGATGATGCCGCTGGCAGTGTCGATGCCCAGACTGTTGCGCAGGTCGGCCAGGCGAGTGAGCGGGGTGACGATCGGGCTGATGGTTTGGCCGTCCAAGCTGACGCCAGGCCCCGCGGGCGTGCTGGTGCGGATTCCGAGGTCGGCGGCTGCAGTTCCGGTTCCGAAGTCGGCAACGCTGATCGATTCGGTCGGTCCGCCGGACAACAGCAGGCTGTTTCCGTCAGCGGCAATGGATGCGGTGATGCCGCCGACAGCCGCGGTGTTGATGGCAGTGATCACGTTGCCGATGGTGTCCGCGTTGGCCAGGTCAACGTTGGCAGAGAGGGTGCCGTTGGACAACTGGAAGGTTCCGAGTCGGACCCCGTCGCCGGTGGCGCCGCGGACATCGCTCAGTCGCGTGTCCAGAGTGAGGCGGCCGGACAGGTCCACGTCGCCCCGCACGCGCGTGGACAGCGCGCCAAAGACCTCGTTGCCATCCACCATGAACGGCATTGTCGTGCCTACATCAACGGCATTGCTCAGGACGCGTGACGAGCCGACGAACTTGATCCCGCCGGACTCGCTGACAAAGGGGGCCTGGTCGCCTTGGTCACCGCCGAACAGGTACATCCCCCGGAACTGACGATTGCCGAGGTTGATTGCCTGCTGATAGAGGTTTTGGACGATGTTGGCGGCCTCGGATCGCTGAGTGTCGGAGACGTCGGAGCCGAGGTTGGCCTGTGCGACGATTATGGCCTGTTGTACCAGATCTCCGAGGCCGCCAAGGGTGGAATCGACCTCGCTGAGTTGCGACCCGGCAAACTGGAGGTTTTGGGAGAAGGTCTTGTGCTGATCGAGCATTCTGCGTAGTTGTGTCGCCATGGCGGCATCGCCGGGATCGTCGCTTGGCACGTTGATCCGTTTTCCGGTCGCCAACTCGTTCTGCACCTGGGCCAGGTTCCGCTGGGTCCGGGTAATGGATTGCTGGGTGAGGGTCGTCCGGAGTGTGTTGCTGACGCGCGCGAGTTGTAAGGGGAGAATCGCCATGTTTATACCATTTGCAGGAGAGTTTGCATCATTTCGTCGATCGCAGAGACAACGCGAGCGGCGGCTTGATACGCTCGTTGTTCCTGCATGAGGTTGATCGCCTCTTCGTCGAGACTGACGCCGCTGAGGGCCTCGCGTTGGGTGCTCAGGGTTTCATTGATAACCTGGGCGGCTTCGGCATTGCTTCTGGCGCCTGCGGCGGAGACGGCAAGATCGGTGACGATCGCATCGTAGCTGTCCTTGATGCTGACATTGCCAAGATCGGCCAGGGATTTTGTTTGCAGGTTGAAGATTTCCTGGGCAGTGGTGTTATCGAGTTTGGATCCGTTTTTGGCGGCGGCAATCAGGCTGGAATTGGCCTGCACGTCGGCAATGACAGCGACGTCGGCCGCGCCGGTTCCGCTGAAGAAGGAGTTGATCCCCAGGGCCGCCAACACGTAGCTATGGTCCTCGCTGAAGGTGACCTCCATGTCGGACTTGCTGACGGCTTCGATCTTGAGCTTTCCTCCGATGACGGAGGCGATAACGTCGGGGAGGCTGTTGTTGATCTTGGTGGCCAGCGAGTTCAGCGAGTCATCGGCGCCCAGCCCGTCCAAATCCACCTGGACCATGCCGCCCTTGATGACGCCGCCGTCGCTCTTGCGACGTACTTGGATCTGGAAGCTTCCGTTGACCGGTTTGAATGCAAGGCCCGCGGCATCCGAATCGAGCGTGGTGTTGGGATCGGCGACGGAATTGGAAGAGATGACCTGGGAGTAGCCGTCAATCCCCTGGCCCTGCGAGTGCAGGTGGTTGACTTGGAAGATGAGGTTTCCCACGAGCGTGTCCAGCTTATCGGATATGCTGCCGATTTCATCGCGAAGGCCCACGAGCGCGCCGGCTTGGCCGGAGGTCGCGTTCACGGTGGAGCCGTCGGCCTTGACCGCGAGCACGGTCGCGTGGTTCTGGCCATCAAGACTTTCCTTGGCGATGATCCCGCGGTTGATGTTTCCGGCGACCAGCGTTTCCCCGCCCACAGTGACCGTAACATCGCCGTTTTCGGATTCGGAGGTCTTGATGTCCACGAGCTTGGCCAGCGATTTGAGATTGGCATCGCGCTGGTCTCGGAGCGAATTGGCAGTTCCGCCGCTGGAGCTCTCGATGCTTACGATCTGCTGGTTGAGCTTGGCGATCTTGTCCGCCAGCGAATTCGCGTCGGTGGCCAGCGATGACAGTTGCATGCGGATGTCGCTTTTCAGGCCATCCAACTGGGTCTTGAGGCTGCGTACCGTGTTGGCCAGAGACTGGGCGTTGTTCACGACAATTTCTCGCTTTGCTTCGTCCTGCGGCGTATTCGCAAGCTGGGACCAACTGTCGAAGAACGCGGTGAGTTGGTTGGAGAGGTAGTCTTCACCGGAGCCATTGAACACGGCCTCGACACGTCCAAGCCACTGCTGGCTTACGCCGGCCGACTCGCTGTCGCTGATGCTGCCGCGGATGCGTTCTTCCAGCGCCTGGTCAATCTGTCGGTCGATTCCGGTAATGGTCACGCCGGTTCCGATCATCGCGCCAGGCTTCAACTGGTGATCGGGATTCGGGGAGATGCGAGCGACCTGCCGGGTGTAGTCCGGATTCCCCGCGTTGGAGATATTGTTGCTCGTGACCTGGATGGCGGCTTGGTGGGCCGCCAGGGCACTTTTACCGATGTTGAGGGCGCCGATGAGAGACATAAGATGCTACCGATGAATGATGAATGATAAATGATGAACAAGAAGACGGGCCCCGCGGCCATCGCTCATCGTTCTGCGTTCATCGCTTCGTTTCATCCGACCGCCTCCATCACTCCGATCCTCGCAGACACCTGCGGCACACCGTGTTTGGTGTAGAGACCGGCCTGCTCGACAGCTCCGGCGACGAGCCTAACCATGGTGTTCAGATGCCCAAGCACGGCGCCCGCAAGCCGTGAAACAACGTGAGTTCGGGAAGCAATCTGTGCGATGACCGCCTTTAAGCGGTTGCGTAGTTCCAGGAGCCTGGCGCGTGCGTGCGGGACCGCATCGGCAATCGCAACCATGGTCGCTGGGCCGGCCATTCGCAGGGATATCGCCAACTGGGCTACAATTGCTCGGCGGCGCGTTTCCAATGCCGTGAGCCGGAGCCGCGTGGCCTCCTGCTGGTCCGCGGCTTCTTCGATCGCACGAACGTCGAGCATCTTCATGGCGGCCTGCTGCGCATCGAGCTGGCGCAGCAGCTTCTCGTGCTCGGCAATGAGCTGAAGCAAGACGGTCTCGAGTTCAGCGAGTTGGCGTGACATTGCTCCTCGCTTTCAGGCTCAGGTCCATCCAGGTCTGGTTTTTTTTCATCGGATCAAGCTCATGCCGGGGCGTTTCTTTCTGAGCGTTCTCGATGTGGCGGACGATGCTGTCGGCCAGCCCTCGCCGGGATGATTTCGCCCCGGATGATTTCGCCATGCGATCGGCCAGGTGGAAG
The DNA here is from genome assembly GCA_026693085.1 of Planctomycetota bacterium. Taxonomy (GTDB): domain Bacteria; phylum Planctomycetota; class Phycisphaerae; order Tepidisphaerales; family Tepidisphaeraceae; genus JAPLNB01. The sequence goes on from JAPLNB010000325.1 coordinate 11,007, forward strand.
TCGAGCATGGATGCAAACGTTTCCCCTCCCCGGCCGCCCGAGAAAAGCTCGGACTTGAACGGGCTTTCGCGCATCTGCTTCAATACGGTGCCGAAGAACGCGTGGGACACGAATTTTCGGGCCACGCCAGTCAACTGCTCGTGCTGGGTGGGCGAGACCTGCAGGGCGGGAAGGGCTTGCATTCGTGGGACAGTCATGAGCGTCTCCGACGCTTGGGCAGGTGTGAGTTACGATTGGATGCCTTGGGCGGCAACTGGGAACTCACAACTGACAACTACGTTCACTCGATCGTCAGCTTCGCGTGCAGCTTGCCGCTGTTGTAAAGCTGTTTGATGATCGTAATCCGGTCCTCGGCGGGCACCTTGATCATATCGAGGGCATTGACCAGGTCCTGAAGCTTGGGCCCGCCCTGGTTGGTGGTGTCCAGCAAGATCGTGTTCTTCTCGGTAATAACCGGCGTTCGCGGAGTGGGAAGGGGGGGCGGATTCGTCGTCGTGATGGTGAGGCCCTTATGGCTGATGACGACGGGGCTGATCTCGACGTCACCGGTCATGATGATGGTGCCGGTGCGTTCATTGATCAGAACCCGCGCCTCGGCAGGCAGCATCGGAACCGGCAGTCGCTGGATCCGGCTGATGAAGCTGTCCGGGCGCTCTCGCTCGTTGGTGGGAATGGTCACCTCGACGAGCTTTTCGTTCTTGACGACGGCGAGCGTTTCGCCGGTTCCCTCGGCATCGTTGATGATTTTGGCAATGGTGCTGGCGGTGGTCCAGTTGGTGGCGGGGTTCTCGAGGATGAGCGAAATGCAGCCGTTTTCGATCACCTGTGCGGGGAGGTCCTCTTCCATGACAGCGCCGTCTTTGACGAGGACATGCAAGAGCGAGGTGGGATCTTCGATGCTGATGGGTCCTTCGGCGAGTGCAAACAGTCGGCCGTCGGGGATGGGGCCCTGCATGGGTGTGACAAAGAGTCGTCCGCCTTTGAGGCTGGAGGCAGCGCCGATGCTGCTGACATGGACATCGAGCTTGTCGCCGCTACGGACGCCGCCGGGCGGGACGGTCGCGGTGATGCTCACGAGCGCCACGTTCTGGACATTGGCCAGATCACGGACAGTGGCCGGATCGGCGAACTTTGAGAGCATGGACACCAAAGGCCGGATCGCGGGCAGGTAGGCTCCGCCGTCGCCGGTACCCTTGAGGCCGAATACCAGCCCGAGACCGGTGAGGATATTGGATCGCTGCCCGTTCAGGCGGGTGATGTCGGCGATCTTCACCGCGTGGGTCGCCGAATCCATCATCAGCACAGCGACGCAAGCCAGCAGGATGGTGGGATATGACGTTCTCATAGGGCTCCGCCCGACTCAGCACAGCGCACTCAGTACTTGCGGCTGCAGTGGTTATCGGTCAGAAGGGGTTGATGAAGTCCAATAATTTCGGGATCAGGCCTCGTTTGGTGGTGTCGTTGACGGCGCCCTTGTGCGTCGTCTCGATTTCCAGGTTGTAAACCTGGGTGCTCAGGACGGTGTTGTCGAGCGTGAGATCGGCGGCGCGGCAAATGCCGGTCAGCACGTAATCGGCCTCTTCCTCGTCGTGCTTGATGTGCTTGCGGGCCTGGACAACAAAGGTTCCATTGGGCTTGACGTCCAAGACCTCGGCGGCGATCCGGGTGACAAAGGAGTCGGTGCGGTCCACCTTCGCTTCACCCTTGAAATTGCGGCTGGCGCTGGCCTTGGCGCTGGGCGGGTTGGCGCCCTGTGCGCCACCCTTGATGGCGAAGTTGCTGGGGTCAAGCTTGATCCATTCCTGCAGGCCGGCATCCAGATCCGCGCTTTTTTTCAGCTCGGTGTTGGCGTCGGAGGTGTACTCGCTTTCCTCGCGGATGATGATGGTGATCAGGTCGTGCTTCTGCACCACCTTCGGCTCGGGGTCGGGAACGGCCACGAAGCTAACGGCCATGAGGCGTGCCTTGATCGGGTCGGCCTTGGCGGACTCGGCTCTGGCGTTGATGGGGATGGTGCTGAGGCTGGCCTTGGCGAGTGATCCACCATGTCGGGCCCTCTCGGCCCCAATGGAGAATCCTTCGCCGGTCGCACCGCGCGCGGGCGATTGGGATGCGGATGGATTTCCCGAAGGCGGATACCCCGGGTTCTGGGCTAGGGTCCAGCCACAGCACAACGCGCACACAACCCCCGTGATGCTCGCAAAACGGACCACAACTCACTCCATCTGCGACTGCGGGCTGCTCCACCCTGGGTTACCACAGAGGCCTCCGGCCAATGCGAATGTACTGCTCGACAACATGAATGCCAGGCCTTCCAGGCTCAGGCTGCTTTTTTTTGCTACGGCGCGACCGCCAACCTGGCCACGGATTGCTCACCGGGAGCCCCGATCAGCTTCGCCTGCTGCGGCCCGGTGAGAACCACGGTGAACTCGTCGCGCGTGCCAGGTTTTCGCACGCGAATCGACTGACCCAGGCACCCGGTTTCGCGGGCTTCGCCGACCCAGATCACATGCACCCGACCCAGCTCGACGGCCACGGTGATCAACTGCCCGATTCTCGCCAGTTGTACCGCCTCGATCATCCTGCCAGTAAGCACCGCCCCAGGTCCGAGGTCGCGGCCGGCCTGCTGGCCAACGACCTGCTCCTTGGTCAGAGTCACGTCATCGCTGAGCCGATCGACCAAGATGCGGCGATCGGTGAGGTCGTCATCATGGATGATCTGCTTGTACGCCAGGGGCCTTGCGGTGGTCACCTGGTTTTGCCACATTCGCACATTGGCGGTGATCGGAACCTTCTGCTTGGCGTGAGCGGCACAGATGGTGACGCTCCAGGTGACGTCGCCCAGCCGGCGGAGCTTTTGTGGCTCGACATCAAACTGAAAAAGCGGCTCCGCGAGGCTGACCAGCTTGTCGTCCGCATTGCTGAACCGGATCTGAAGCGACTCAGCCGGCACATTAAGCCGGTCAACCAAGTCGGCAACCAGGATATCGCGCAACGACCGCACCGACTTTGATGGGACTTCTGTCTGCACCTGGTGCGGCGGTATGAACAGAGGCATGCCGATCGCCATAGGCCGCGTGGTCGGCCGGGACACCTGGGCCGCGGTAATCGCCTGGGCAAGCTCCGCATCCAGACGGGTATCGCTTCGCGCCACCTTGCAGGATATCGCCCCCTGAAAGTTGATCAGCGCAAGGTTCACACCCGCGTCCTCGAGGGTGCTCTTGAGGCTTTCGATGTCGATGGTGCGGGCGGTCTGGTTCCGCTCAAAGCGTGAGACAACCAGGTCGGCGTTCTGCCGCATCGCCGCGGCATCGGCATCTGACCAGCGGGCAATCTGCTTGAGGCGGATTTCCGACCCTGCGATGGTCGCATCGCTTCGCAGCTCAACAGCCGCGACCGCAGCAAAACTCACCGAAGGCAGAAACTTTTCTTCAGAGAGAACGGGGGAATCCGCGCGCTGGATATCCGCTGCAAAGCCCCACTGACTGACCAGGGTGTGGGTCGCCCACGCCAAGAGGGTTAGGATGATCAATCCTTGTATTAGCCTGCGTGTCTCAGCCGGGCGGCGTCCAAACATCTGTGACCTCCATGTCACTCAGGGGTCAATGTTGCAATCGCTCTTGAATTAGAACCGTCTCAAGTTGCCGATGGTCTGCAGCGCCTGGTCGGCGGTCTGGATCGACTGGCTGTTCAACTCAAACGCTCGCTGGGTCTTAATCAGCGCCACCAGTTCCTTGACCGGATCGACGTTGCTGCCCTCAAGGACGTTCTGCAGAATGACCCCCGACCCATTTTCCGATGGCAGCGATTCGATCGGGTCGCCGGACGCTGTCGTCTGGATATAGATGCTGCCGCCGAGCAGTTTCAGCCCCTGGGGGTTGACAAACTGGTTGAGCTTCAGTTGCCCAGCGGTGGACTTGGTCCCGCCCTTGGTGTATTCGATGAGTCCGGCCTGGCTGATGCTGATCTCGATCGCGTCTTTGGGAAGGGTGACGGGGGGAACAAGCTTGTAGCCATCGCCCATTCCCAGCACGATCTCGCCGTTCTTGTTCTGGAAGAAATTGCCGTTACGGGTATAGCCGTAGCCGTCCCCGACCGAGTCCATGATTTTGACTTTGAAGAAGCCGTTGCCCTGGATGCCGACGTCGAGCGGCCGACCGGTGTTTTCCGGGCTTCCCGGTTCAAGGTCGAGCTGGGTGTTGCTGATCCGCACACCCAGACCCACAAACGTACCCGACGGCGAAATATCGCCGGCGCTGTTCGTGGCGCCCGGCTCCCTCATCGTCAGATACATCAGGTCCTCGAAATTGACCCGGCTGCGTTTGAACGCGGTGGTCTCGGCGTTGGCGAGGTTGTTGGCGATGACGTCGATTCGGGTGGACAACGCCCGCAGCCCCGTCGCCGCCGAATTGAGTGCCGTGATTGCCATAGTTGGTAGTTGCCAGTTGGTAGTTGTGAGTTGCCGGCTGCCGGCTGCTTCACTGGCAACTGGCAACTGGCCACTACTTATCCGATCTTGCCCACGTCGTTGACAAGGCGTCCCAGAGTCTGGTCCTGGTAGCGGATGAGATTCGCATTGGCTTCGAGCTGCCGCTGCGCATCGAGCAGCGCCGTCAACTCGTTCGTAGGCTCGGCGTTGCTGCGTTCAACAAACCCGCTGCGCAGCACCCCATCGGCGGGGCGCAGGGGCTTGGTCTGGGCGTACGCGAACATGGCATCGCCGCGCTTGGTGAGTTTCGCGTCCTGGGGCACATCGAATAGCCCCACCCTCGCCACCACCTGCCCGTTCTGGTTGACGGCGCCATCTCGCTCGATGGATGATACCCCGCCGGGCGGCAGCTTGATGGGGCTGCCTTTGTCGTCGAGAACCATCTGAACCTTGATGCCCCCGCCGATCCCCTCCAACACCCGATTGCTATACATGGCCGGGCTGAGACCTCGGAGCCTCGCCTCGGTCCGCTGTTCCTGAAACACCGCCAGGTCGCGTTTAAAGCCAACGGTTTCCGCATTGGCCAAGTTGTTGGCAATGACGTCCTGCCGATAGGAATTGGCAAGGACGCCCGTGGCCGAGAGGTACAGGCCGTAGATCATTCGGCCCCTCCCTCGGCAATGAGTGACAGCCGTCCGAGACGGCCATCCGTTGCGGTCAGCTCTCCGTCCTTGGAGAAGCGAGGTTCGGCTCCGCCGGTTGCCTCCTGCTGCCGCTGCCTTTGCACATCCTGTTCCTGGCGCAGATGCATGACCAGCGCCAGTCGCGCCGCTTCGACAATCCTTTGTCCCAGCGTGTTTCGCAGATAATCCATAGACGTACTCCGTACGTGTTGCCACGACAGGTCATTCAATCCGTGTGCCGCAAGCACAAACAGGCCATCACATAGATATGGGACGTTACCGATCCTCTTTCCTCAAGTATTTGCGTCAAATGGATTAAAGCGACAACAGATCGACGGAGTGTGGGTCTGAGATACCCCGATCCGCCGGCACCCGGCGTTGCGGCGTTGGCGCAGCGACTGCTTTGTCAGGGCAGAAACTGCGCCCCGAATCAGCGTTCTGATTTTGGCTGGCCGACCGGGCCGGCGCGGATGTGTTTGAGGAGTGTTTCGCGTTGCGCGGGGTTCATGGATTCGACGGTGAATGTGACCGACTGACCGGCCAGGCGCAATCCCGTGAGCCGCAAGGGAACCGACTTGCCGCCCTGCACGGGCACGAAGACGACCGGCTCCGCAGGCGTGTCGCTTAAGAGGTCTTTCAGCCAGTCCGCCATCGCCGCCGACACCGCACTGCTATTGGTCAACCCCGTGCTGTCCATGGCGGCCTCTCGCCGCCAGCGAGGCAATTGCGGGGCCAGTGCGCTGCGAAACCGTTCGAGCTGGGTGGTAACCAACGTCTTGGGCAGCGGCAGACGCCCACCCATCGTCCTCGTCAGGCGAAGGTGCAGTCGCCCGTGCTGATCCAACTCCGGCTGAAATTGCACGCTGGCAATAATTCCCCCAAAGTCCTGGACGCGTCCGGCCAGGATAATCTGCCCGTCCCTCAACAGAACAACGGGATTGCCCACATATCGCTGGTACTCCCGATCCAAGCCTTCCACCTCGGCATTGTGCAGGAGAAGGGCGTTGATCTGCTCCTCAGTGAGGCTGACCGTCAGGGGTGCAGTAACCGGCCCGGTGTTCGGCGACCCCCGCTGCGCCCGGCGTTCCCGAGCCTGCGATTCACTGGCCAAGTTGTGAACCCGGGCAAGGTTATCCATGGCCTGCTGATTCGTAACGCCGCGTTGCTCGCCCTCCCAAGTGTAGGGCCGATAGAACGCCGGTCTGGAGCGCAGCAAGCCATAACCCACGGCAACGGCAAGAATAACCGTCAACAGCAGGCCCGCCAAGAACAGCCTCAGGCGTTTGAAGATTTTCATCGTTAACCCTGCCAGCCGTTAGCCACTTTACCGGAGAACTCCGTATAACCGCTATAATGCGAAGTAGAAAGGCGTATCACATGTTGGCGCATCGATAATTCGGCGCCTCGCACCACCGGATGAGGTAGACTACCGGCTACTGAGGATCACGCGGTCAATCGGCGGGTCGATGAACGCAGGTTGCATCCGCTTTGACCGCCAAGCAGATCATTATTGCTCAGGATTGTCAGAATGCCATTTCATGAGCGTAGGCCAAGTTGGATTGCCGAAGATGCCGCCCTGGGTTCGGCGGATACCCTTCGGCGTGCGCGGCGCCTGCGGCATCGGCTGCGCCACGACCCGGCTCGCCTGCACGCGTGTTTGCGTAATCTCTGCTCCAAGTCGGCAACCCCGGCCGCAGCCACCAGAGCCTTGGCCCCTCGACTGGCCGCCCCGTTCTTGCAGGCCGATCCGATCGTCGTTTCGGCGTTCACCGATCAGGTAACCCAGGCACTCGATGGCTACGTGCTCCGCTATTCCAATCGCCTCGCTCTGCTGGCGAGCGCCGCGAAACTGGGCATCAGCCGTTTCGAGGCCAACTTGATCATCGCCACGGTTCAGTACCGCCATAATACCCCCCCCCCACCGCCGACCACCGGCTCGTTTTGGCTAATGCTGATCGCGTTCGTCATCACGGTGCAAGCCGCCATCGTGCTCGCCGTCTGGCGACTCTTCGGCGTATAGCCGCCGAAATCGAAAATCGAAAATCCGGGTCGATCATGACACCGCGGCTCACCCACAGTAGCCGGCCGCCGGTTCGTCTCCTCGCCAGCTTTGGCGTATAATGCCCCCCACAGGTGGACGTGCTCTGGGGTCATACCGAAGGAGACAGGACATGAAAACGGCTTACGCGGTGTTGGCACTGTGTGTGACATTCAGCTTCCTGATCCAGCCGGCGTGCTCTGAGGAGCTGACCTACAAAGACCTGGTCGGCCGGCTCACCGATCTGGAATACCTCGCGACCCTGCCCACGGCGGGCAACACGTGCGCCCAATGGTCCAGTTGGGACCGCGCGAGCCAATATGACGCCGCCACCGATAAGTACATCAAGTGGGACGCCAATGGCGACGGCAACGGCATCATCCGGCGTGAAGGTGAGCAGATCGTGATGGCCGAAATGGAAGGGCCGGGCTGCATCTGGCGAATCTGGTCGGCGATGCCGCAGAACGGACATGTGAAGATCTATCTCGACGGCTCGGCGACGCCGGTGGTCGATCTGCCGTTCATCGGGTACTTCGACCATAAGAATCCGCCGTTCACTGGGCTGGCGTTGGTCCACATGACCGCCCGCGGGCAGAACTGCTACGTCCCGATCCCCTATCAGAAGTCCTGCAAGATTGTCGCGGACAAAGGGTGGGGCAATTACTACCACTTCAACTACGAAACCTTCCCGAAGGGCACCAAAGTGCCTACGTTCAGCCGAAATCTTTCCGCCCAAGACGCCGCCGCTCTGGAAGCCGCGGACAAGAAGCTGGCCGATTCCGGCAAAGACCCCGCGCGACTTCAGGCGGACATCCACGGCGCACAGACCGCGCTCACAATCGCGCCCGGATCATCCACGACGCTCGCCGAGATCATCGGCCCCCGCGCCATCACGGCGATCCGGGCCAAGGTGACGCTCGCGGCGTCGGCGGACGATCGCACCGTGTTGCGCGAGCTAGCGGTGCGCATCACGTGGGACGGCGAAGAGCAGCCGGCGGTCTGGGCGCCGCTGGGCGACTTCTTCGGCACGGCCGCCGGCGCAAACCGCTACCGCTCGCTGCCGACGGGCCTGGCCGAAAACGGCTGGTTCTACAGCTACTGGTACATGCCGTTCGCCAAGAGCGCCAAGCTCGACATCATCAATGACGGCACGCAGCCGCGGCAGATTCAGCTTGAAGTCGTCAATGCGCCGCTCACCAGGCCGATCGAGCAGCTCGGGCGTTTCCATGCCAAGTGGCACCGCGACGCGTTCCTGCCGCAGCGCGCCGATCGGCAGATTGACTGGCCCATGCTCATCACCGAAGGCCGCGGCCGATTTGTCGGGGTCATGCTGCACGTCTGGAACCCGAAGGGCGGCTGGTGGGGCGAAGGGGATGAGAAATTCTTTGTCGATGGCGAGAAATTTCCATCGACCATCGGCACCGGCTCCGAAGATTACTTCGGGTACGCCTGGGGCGACCCCAAGCTCTTCCAAAACGCCTACCACAACCAAACGATCTCGCAGAACAACAAAGGCCACATCTCTGTCAACCGCTGGCACATCACCGACAATGTTCCCTTCCAGAAATCTTTCCAGGCGGACATCGAAAAGTACTTCCCCAACACCCGCCCGTGTCTCTTCGCCGCCACAACCTACTGGTATCTCGCGGCTGGTGGCAAAGACCCCTACCCGGCAGTGCCGCTGTCGCAACGTGCCGGCTATTGGACCAACAGCCCCGATGCCTCGAAGATCCAGGGCGCCATCGAAGGCGAACAGATGAAAATCCTGAGCAAGACCGCCGGCAACACCCAAACACAGGATCTGGCCGATCACGAAGGCGATTGGTCCGACGGCAAGCATCTCTGGTGGACGGGCGCCAAACCCGGCGACAAACTCGAACTGGCGCTGCCCGTCGCGGCCGCTGGAAAGTACAACCTCACCCTCCAGCTCACCAAGGCCAGCGACTACGCGATTGTCCAGATCGATCTCGACGGCGTGAAACTCGGCCAGCCCGTGAACCTCTACAGCCCCAACGTGCGACTGGCCCCAAAACTGACGGGCGACGCCATCGATCTTGCGGCGGGCCAGCACAAGCTCACGTTCGAGATCACCGGCGCCGCCCCCGAAGCCAAGAAAGGCTACATGGTCGGAATCGACTACGTGAAACTCGACCCCGTGAAGAAGTGACCCCAAGCCGCCGCATCATCCACCAACGCTGATCGACTCTTGTCCCGAGTCGCGGGGTTCGTTGTTCGCTGCTGAATCGGAATTCGGCTTCGCGCGTTCGGCCTTGGCAGCGGCTGTGGCCTGCTCCGCCGGCTCCACCATGGCCACCACTTTCTCGAACCCGCTGTGGCCGTACTCCTGGCCATACCACCGGGTCAGTTCCGCCATCCGCTTCCGCTCCCGCTCGGGAGTGCTGCCGAAAAACGCCATCCACCGTGGCGTCATCTTCTTGACATTCGACCTCACCCCCAGGCGCAACGGCCAACCATATTTCGACGGGTTCATCGCCTCGCTCAGATGCTCCGTGATGTACACTCGCATGAAATCCCCGCCCGCCGCCGGGTTCAGTCGCCACTGGTTGTTCTCCAGGACCAGCATCGGCTCCCGCCTCGCGCCATCGATGACGATCGGCCGCGTCAGATTCAAGTAGAACTTCAGGCCCGCGTAGTTCGCCGCCATGTCGCCGTTCGAATAGACGCTATCGATCGCCATCCCGAAGAATCCGTTCTCCTGATCGATCCCCAGCTTCACCACCTTGCGATACGCCGCCGCCTCGTCGCCGCTGTTCTTCATCTCCTCTGTGAAGACCTCGTAGTACTCGTAGCCCTGCTCGAAGAGATGCCCCAGCTTGTCGCTGCCGAAATAGATCCCATTGAAGTTGACGGTGGGCGAGATGATGACCATCAGAATCGGCCGATAGATTGTGCCATAGACCGACTCCCTCGGCCAAGGATCAAACTTCATCGGCTGCCGCTCGAACTCGCCGTATCGGACCCAGGCTTCCATGTAGCACTGTGCGGTTCCGCCGCGAACCGTCACATCGAATACGGCCCTGGCGATGGCCGCCTCCGTCAGCCGGTCCGCCGCCTTCTCCAACTCCGATTTGCGTATGAACTGGAACGAGGTCCGCTCCGCTTTGGTCATGTGCTCGTGATACTGCTCATTGACCCGCCCCACGGCCGTCTCCAGCGACCTGACAACTTCCTGCTGGAACTCGGCCCCCAGATCCACCAGCGGCTTGGGCGGCGTCGTGAACTGGTCGGTCTCCAGCGCCGCACACCAACGGGCCAGCATCACCACGCACACCACACATCCGCCATATCGCCCGATGACCATAGCCATCCTCCCCATACCATGTCCCATTTCACACACCATCATGGCTGATCTCTGCCTCATCCACAAGCCCACAAGACCCCCGCCCCCGTTCGTGTTACATTATCGGCCACTATGGGCAACACCTTCGTTCGCGTTGGAATCATCGGCATGGGGATCGGCCGCCAAAACGGCAAAGCCATCGCTTCCAACCCCCGCGGCCGGGTCGTCGGGCTCTGCGACATCGTCGAAGAGAGAATGCACGACTTCCAGAAGGATCTCCTTGAGCCAACGAGGAAATACACCGACTATCGCGAACTATTGCGCGCCAAGGAAATCGATGCCGTGTTCGTCGGCACCCCCAACCAGCTCCACATCCCCATGGCGATCGACGCCATCAAGGCCGGCAAACACGTCCTGTGCACCAAGCCCCTCGGACACGATCTGAAACTCGCGAAGAAACTCGTCGAAGCCGCTGAATCGTCGGGCCTGGTCAACATGATGTCGCTCTCCTGCCGGTTCAGCGCCGAAAGCAAGCACCTCGAATCGCTGGCAAGAAAGCGCGTTTTCGGCGACCTCTATTACGCCAAGGCCCGCTCCATCCGCCGTAGCGGGATTCCCGCGTGGAACCTGGGGTTCATCCAGAAGGGCGGCGGCGCGTTTCGGGACATGGGGGTGCACTGCCTGGACGCCGCCTGGGCGCTGCTCGGCTTCCCAAAACCCCTCTCCGTCCTCGGTGTCGCCGGCGCCCGCTTCGGCCCACGCGGCCAAGGCTACTGGGAATTCAAAGCACCCCCCAGGCGCACCTGGAAACAATTCGCGGCCGACGACTACGCCGGCGGGTTCATCCGCTTCGAAAACAACATCGGCATGCAGGTCGAGAGCTTCTGGGCATCGCATCAGCCGGAAGAGTTCCAGATCGAAATCTTCGGCTCCGAAGCGGGCGCGAAAATGTACCCGTTGACGATCTACCGCACGGAGAATGGCTCGGCAGTCGATAGCACGGTCAAGATTCAACAAAAACCCGACTCCGCCTGGGACAACGTCGCCGGCCATTTCATCGACTGCATCCTGGATGGCACGAAATGCCAAGCCCCACTACGGCACGGGTACAGGGTCCAACAAATGATGGAAGCACTCCTCGAAAGCGGCAAGACCGGCAAGGAAGTCCGCCTCGGGTAATCGTTACGAATAGCGTGGAGACGCAGAGTCACTGAGGCAGGCTCCTGCTTTAGAGAACCCAATCGCCCGCCCTCGCCTCATAGTACTGGCGCAATCGCGCATATCGCAGGGCCAGTTTGTGGTCACCGGCCTCTACAAACCGCTGATGCTCCTTCCTGGCGAAATCAAGACCCTTCTGCACGAGATCGCGATTTGATCCGGAGCCAATTTTCTTCCGGATGCCTTCGCCCAGGAAGTCCAGAAATGGAACCCCGTCTTGATCGATATTCGCTAAGTTACGGCAGAACTCAGCATGCGCACGTACGTCTTGAGCTACCCGATCGTCGCCAGGCATGCTCATCTGAAGATTCAACCATCGGCCCAATTCTTTCCCCAGAACGATGCGCGGGTACTGGGCGATACGCTCTTGCAGCTCAAATGCCGCCAGAAACCCGGGCCCGTATAACTCGTCCCCTTCGCACTCAATGCCGGTCCCAATCTCGATCGCGCCACGGATCGGTACGGAGTCCGATACCGACCCGAGTAGCGTCCATGCGCAGTTTTCCATGATCCGATACACATCCCACACAGCTGGATCCTTGTTCGGTGTCATCAATGGAGCATAGAGCACGACCGTGTCAGAGAATGAGTACGTCTTCAGACCACAATGAAGACATCGCCCAACTTGGCCCTTGGTCTCCGGTGGCATCTGCTGAACACACTGGGCCGAGGATGCATTCCGGAAACTCGTGACAACCCCCGTTGCAAGGTCCCGCACCAGATTCCTCTTTCCGACAGACTCGTGCAATCGAACAGTGATCTCGCTTCGATTATCTTCCTTCAGAGGCACCTTCTGCAGTTGCCGAATTGCCTCTTTCTGCCCCAGCACGTCGATCACAGCCACGATGTACCAACGGTACTGCACTGAATCGGCTCGCCGTGTTACTGCCTCACCAGTATCGATTCCACTCATCGCAATGCCCTCACCCCACCATCCTCGCCCTCTTCGCGATCTGCGGGTCTGGCGGGCCTACCTGGGACAACTGATACGCCGTCTCCAGGTTCAGCCAAGCGTCCGGCGAGGTGCCGAATGCGGCGGCCAACTCAACCGCAGTCTCGGGGGTGATCCGCTTCTTGCCCTTGATGATCTGGTTGACCACTTGCAGCGGCCGGCCGATGATCCTCGCCAGATCACCCTGCGACCAGCCGCGTTCCTTCAACTCATCACGGATGAACTCGCCGGGCGGGAACACCTCCGCGGGCATCAGTCTCTTACGCATGGCTCGGTCCCTCGTCGAATTCAATGATAGTCCTCAATGCTCACAACAACGATGGTCCTGTCATTCACAATTTCAATCTCAAGGATCAGCCGGAACTGATCGTTCAGCCGCATCGATCGCTGATGGGCACGGCGGCCCTTGAGCTTCTCATAATGCAGCGACTTCATCGCGTAGAAGTCGCGTTCGTCAGCCGCCGCCCTGATCCACTGCATCACCTTGCGGAATGCTCGGATCACATCGCGGCCAAAGCCGCCCGTGTACCCAGGATCGACTTCCAGACGCTCCAGCTTCTTATCGGCATGCCTGACATTCATCAGGACCTCATTTCAGCCATACAATGATACACTGAAAAGGTGATATGAGCAAACTGAGCGATGAAAACCGGGACGGGGACGGTTTTTTCATCTCTCTGTCTATCCAGCACTTCTGGCTGCTACCTTTCAAACACAATCTCCCGCTCCGATACCCCCGCCATGAAAAACCGCGCGGCCCTCCCCGCCAGCTTATCCGTCCCGCCCGGCTCCAAGCCCATCACCTGCGGATACCACGCCCCGCCCTCTAATATCTTCACCGGCTTCGACCACGCCTTCGTATCCCCCAACTGCTTCGCAAAACTCACATAAATACCATCCTGTACCCACCCCTTGGCCTTCGACCGGTTCAGCAGCATCACGTAACACTGCAGATGCGTGTTCCAATGGATGGACGGCCCCCAAAACGCGTTGCAATCCTCACGTTCCCATGCCACGAAGCCCGGCCAGATCGGCGTCAGCTTGCCCCGCAATCCCGGCTCGCTCCATTTTCCCTGATACCACTTCTGCACTTTGCCGACGGGTTGATCCCGGTCCTCCCACTTCAATCGCGCCACCGCCACGCCCTGCTCGGACACGTCGCCGCCATAGTTGCCATAGTAGATGTACAGGACCTTTTCATCCTGATCGAGGTAGACGCAGAAATCGCCATGCCCGCCGATGAAATATCCGTTCCTGGCATCGAGCTTGAAGGTCGCGGGGTCGGCCTCCATGATGATCCCCAGGTCTTTCCACGTCCGGCCGTTGTCGGTGGACTTGGCCGCCCCGATCTTCGGGGCGGTCAGGGTGGTCCCCGGCGCAAGGCCACCCGGCTCGATATGGTAGTAGCCATACAGCGATCCGCCGGTCTGCCAGATGGCCTCGATCCACCGCCCGCCGTTGACGGTGTTGTCGTATTCGATTTTCTGGGGATTGGCCAGAGAGACAAGATCCTTGCCGGTGCTCCGCCAGGGATGCCCGGCGGAGTTGAGAATGCCCAACTGCCCCGCCGCCCACCACGCCGGGCTGTTGCAGTCGGTCTCATGCGGGAAAACCACCTTGGTCGCCGGCCGGAGCGTTGCCTTGGGCGTCGCCTCGGAACGGTCCAGCGCCGAACTGCACGATACCGCACCCGCCATCAGGCCCAGCATCAGCAACACGTTTCTCATCACCTCTGCTCCTTCCGCGACGCTGGCTTCCGCAAGAGTTCGATTTCGGCCGCATCGTACGGCTTACCATCCGCATGGAAGATATCATGCTGCCACACCGCCGGCATCGGATCGCCCTTCTTCGACCCCCATGGCATATAGGTCTGCGTCCGCCCCGCGACCAATCCCCAGTTGTACCAGCCGACATCAAGCTCATTGAAGATCGGCAGGATGGCTGCGAAGGTGTTTCCGCTCTGGCGATGCAGGAACTCGGTGCAGATCACCGGCCGGCCCGACGGCGCGCACAACTTGATCTTCGCCATGGCCCCCTCCGGGTTGTCATACCCGTGAAACGACGCCACATCGCTCAATTCGATCATCCGCTTGGACATGGCGTCGTTGAAATCGGCCCAGAGCGCAACGGTCAGCGGCTGCGATGGATTGGCGTCCCTCGCCCACTCGAACGCGGCCTCGACCAGCGGCAGGCTCTTCTGGCCCATGCCCGAAGCGCCCGGCTCGTTGTAGAGATCCCACACCAGCACCCGCCGGTCGTCCGCGAATGCCGACACGATGTCCTTGATGTACTTCGCCAGATCCCCCCACGCCGGCCGATCCACCACGCGCTTCAGCCCCGGGCTCGGCACCCATCCGCTGTTGTGCACCCCCGCGACCGGGTCATCCTGCTTGCCCAGATACGGCTCACGTCCGGCAAACGCGCAATCGTCGAACGGCACAAACATCACCGTGATCCCATGCCTCTTCGCTGTCTCCAGCAACTTTGCCATCCGATCCTTCATCCCCCGCGGATCGTTCTGCCAGACAATGTACTGCAAAAACACACGGATCGAGTTGTATCCCGCCGCCTGCGCCCAAGTGAGCTCTTGATCGATCGTTTTGATGTCAAACGTGTCCGCCTGCCACATCTCGGTATCATTGACCGCCGTCCGAGGCAGGTAATTGCACCCGCGAATAGGTGCAACCGATCGATACCAGGCATACGCTCGCTGCGGACTCCACTGCGACATGGCCATGATGTTGCTCCAGTGGCGGTGTTTTACCACGGAGCATCAGCAGCGCATAGCGACGCCCACTACCCCGTGTAGGCGCACATCCCCACCCGCGGTGAATTGACCACCGGAAGCAGCATCTCCTCGCCGCAGTCGTGTTCCACGGCACATTGGTCACACAGCCAACCCGCTCCCTCGTAGATGCACTGGCTGCAAACATGGGTCGCCGGCTCACCGCACTTGCAGCGGATATCGGGCGGCGTGTTCGTCGCGAGTACTTCGACCGCGTTCTTCCCCATGCTGCCCTCTCGTTCATTGACAACCTTCAGCACCAGGTCCGTCGTCGTGCCGAAATCGTACTCATATAGAAAGCTGTCGCCCTTCACGACGACCTCGCCGATCTTCGCCGCCATGCTCTCCCCCTCGAGCTGGTCCTCGGCACCGGAACAGTATTGCTCTTGGTCGATGGTAAAGGCGCTCATGTGCCCGCAGCACTCCAGCCAGACGTCCCGCAGGTGACTGTCGAGCGTCCAGAGGCTCGCTTCAGCGGACATCTCGATCACCATCCAGTATTGAGGCAGGCCGGCGCCCTGAACCATCAACTGCAGAATCCGGCCGTGCCGCGGCTTGGGCGCCCCAAGCCGCTCCTGGCGCTTCGGGCACGACGCCAAATGCCTGGTGATCGTCGCCTTTGAAACCTGCGCTTTGCAGAAATGACAGACGCCTGGGTTGGGTTTCCTAGCCATGATGTATCAGTATACCCAACTGGGCCGACAGTTCGAGTATTCAAAGCCACCGCCCGTTACGCTTTATCTCTGCGATCCTGCTCGGCGTCGCGGCGTCGCTGCCAGGCCGTCGCCTTGCGCAGCGCCCGGCGTTCGAGCCAGTTCAGCGATTGCATCCCCTTCTCGTGCACTTTTTCCAGGATCGCGTCGATCTTTGCTTGTTCTCGGCGTTCGCGTGCGACCTGCTTTGCCTTGGCCGCCGCCCATCCCCAGCGCTGCCGCCGGGTGGTTTTTCGCTCTGGCTGTGTGGCAGCGCTGAATGCAATCGCATTCTCCAGCTCGGCGGTCCCTTGCGTCTGCAACTGTTTTCGGCGGTTGTAGGAACTGGAGAACAGCAACCCCCAGAAGACCATCCCCAAGAAACTGCCGGCGGCCAGCGACAGCAGGAACATCGGCAACGCCAACACCATCCCCACGATGCACGTGACGTTGATCGCCCGATACAACCCAGTCCACGGCCAAAGGATAGTCTGCAACAGATACCCGCCGTCAAACCAGTAGTAGGGCAGCAGATTGTCGAAGATGATCCCTACGTTGATCAACAAGAACACGCCCAGAGAACTCGCCAGCAATGACGCGGGGTTCAGCGGTCCCAGGGTGCCACTGAAGTTGGAGAAAAGCCCGATGACCGGCAAGGTGACTCGCCCGGTCAACCCCAGCAGCCCGCCGACGCAAATCCCGGCGAGCAAGAGATTCATGCCAATTCCGCCCAGATGCGCGATGAACATGGCGTGCGGGTGCGGCGGGGCGTTGGGCGGCACCATCCCGCCCGCGGGCCAGAGCACGAATTCATCGTGCGACCCCCCTACCCATCTGGCCATGAACCGATGGCCAAACTCGTGTAGCATCAGCGCCAGCAGAATCATCCCCAGCGACAGTGGCAACAGGCGCAGGTTCCCCGACTGAGCGCTTTGTACGGCAATGAAGACAAAGGTCAGCAGGAGCCAGAAGTGGAGGCGGACCCGGGCGCCCCACCAGGTTCCGAAAGGCAGGGAGTAACCCAATAATGCTGCGGGATTGCTCAGGTACTCACCGCCCCCGCCGGAGGGTCCTCGGCCATGATAGTCGCGGCTTTCCCAGCCCATGCTTCCTCCGCCGCCACCCTATCTGGCACCCGGCTGCAACGCAACCCCAGCAGTACGGTATCACCCATCAGGGCCATTGGCCCGGCCATAAATCAAACCAATTCAGGAGGCTCTGATGGGCGAGATCAAGACCAGGATTACCCGACGTCAGTTTGTTGGCTCGACGGTGGCGGCGGCGGCTTTCAGCATCGTGCCCCGGCACGTTCTGGGGCAGGGACAGACGCCGCCCAGTGAGAAGCTGAGGCTCGCGTTCATCGGGAGCGGGGGGCAGGCGGGGTTCAGCATGGATAATCTGGCCAGCCAGGAGTTTGTGGCCTTTTGCGACGTAGACCAGCAACACGCGGCGGGCGCGTACAAGAAGTATCCGGATGTCAAACGGTACAAGGACTTCCGGAAGATGCTTCCGGAGATCGAGAAGCAGATCGACGCAGTGGTGGTAGCGACGCCGGACCATATCCATGCGGTGGCGGCGATCGCGGCGATGAAGCTGAAGAAGCATGTCTATTGCGAAAAGCCTTTGGCGCACTCGATTTACGAAGTTCGGCAGATGATGAAGGCGGCGGCGGAGAACAAGGTTGTGACGCAGATGGGCAACCAGGGGCATTCGTCGGAGTCGATCCGGATGTTCTGCGAATGGATCTGGGATGGGGCGTGTGGGAAAGTGCACACGATCCACGCGGGGTGTAGCGCCCCGAACAACGCGATGGGGCAGCTTGAGCGGATCAAGGAGGCGCAACCTGTGCCTGCGGAGGTGGATTGGGATCTGTGGCTGGGGCCTGCGCAGTCCAGGCCGTACCATCAGGCGTATATACGTGGGAGGTGGCGGAGTTGGATGCCGTTTGGGACGGGGACGATTGGGGATTGGACGTGCCATGTGATCGATCCGGTGTTCTGGGCATTGGATCTGGGGGCGCCGGTGAGCGTGAAGGCGGATGCGGAGGGCTATGATCCGAAGCTGCATGCAGATACGTTCCCGCGGCGGACGCATATGGAGTTCAAGTTTGCGGGGAATGGGAAGCGTGGGCCTATTACGTTGCATTGGTATAGCGGGTATCCGAGCCTGCCTCGGCCAGAGGGATTGGAGGCGGAACGGAAGGTTGTGGATACTGGCGCAATTGTAATTGGGGACAAGGGCAACATCATGTACGGGTCGCACGGGGCGGGCGGGGTTCGGATTTTCCCGGAAGCGAAGATGAAAGCGTATAAGCAGCCGGCGAAGACGTTGCCGCGGGTGAGGAACGGGAACCATCACCAGGACTGGTTGGCGGCGATCAAGAATGGGACGAAGGCGGGGTCGGACTTTTCGTATGGTGGTCCGCTGACTGAGATTGCGTTGTTGGGCGTGATTGGGACGAAGCTTCTGGGGCAGGAGTTGAAGTGGGATGGGGGGAACATGCGGTTTACGAATAACGAGGAGGCGAATGGGTTCGTGACGCCGAAGTTCAGGGAGGGTTGGGCGATTTGAGATAGGCCCCCCCCCGACGGACCCCCTGCGGGCACCCTTAGACCCCCCTGCGGACCCCCGTGTAACCCCCGGCCGACCCCCTGTGGACCCCCTATATTTCAGGGGCCTGAGGATTGGGCGGGGGTCATGGTATTGGGGATGGTTGGTATTCGATTTTTCAGATTGGGCGCGCCGGGGCGTTCATTTGTTGTGCACGAAACGGCGGTCGTACCCAAGAAGATGGCACGGCCTGAGAAGTCCGTGCCATCGGCAAATTCATGGTTTTGACAGGCGAAATGGGTTACTTGGCCGGCAGGCCGAAGACCTCGACTTCGGTGTAGTGGTTCTGATCGTCGGAGGTGTTTCCCTTGCTGTAGAGTCGCAGATAGCGGCCCTTGACGCCCTTGGTCTCGACGAGTTTTCCTTCGAAGTTTTCGAAGTACATGAAGTCTTTTCCAAGGCCTAGGCCGGAGCTGTTGTCGTTGTCGTTGTTGAAGACGGTCTTGACGTTGGTGATGAAGTCTTCATCGTCGGCGATCTGGATGACGACGTCCTTGTAGACGCGGGGATCGCCGTGGTGATGCCACATGAGGATGCCCCAGATTTCGGCGGTCTTTCCGAGGTCGATCTGGACCCACTGGAGTCCAGGGCCAAGCTCGACCCAGCTACCGTCGGTGGCTTCTTTGTCGCCATCGGTGACCTGATCGAGCTTGCCGATGATCGGCTCCTTGTCCGAACTGTTGACGGGGCGTTTGAGGGCGAGGTTGGCGGTTCCGGAGGGGGCCATGAAGGGCGGCCTGGGGCCCTTGCGCGGGGGTTCGATGACGATGCCGGGGGGGGGATTTTTGGGCGTGCCGATGAATGCGGGTTTCGGCGTCTTGATCTTCACTTCCTGCTGATCGCCAGTTGCCGCCGGTGCCGGCGCTGCCGCTTTTTCATCGGCAGCCGTCGCCAATCGCGGGGTGTTCATCCAGACCACCAACACCGCTACGACACACACCAATCCGGTTGCTTTTCTCAAAGTAGTCATTTCCAGCTCCTCTATAATCTCTTACTGACACGATCCAGCCCGGTGAGGACTGAGTTTCGTAGTATACCGGATACCGCCGCCACTTCGCCAGTAACCGTAACGCGTTACAATCACTGGGTTTGGACTAATTCGACCATTCGTTTCGGCAGAGCAGCCCTGGGTATCCACTCATGGCCGCCTTCTCGCAACAGATACGCTCCGGCGGGCGATCCGTTGACCATTTCCAGGGTGTTGGCCACGAGGTAATCCGCGCCGCTGCTAACCCGGCTGTGCTCGGCGATCATCAGAAGCTCATCCGGCGTAATGCCGACTTCCAGCTTGAACTTCACCAAGAGGCCGCGATGGCCCCACTCACTGCGGAACAGATCGACCAGCTTCTGGGTGGGCTGGCCGAGGATGGCGATCAACTGGTGGGTGCTTTTCACTTTGCCGGCCTGCACATCCTGCACCACCCAGTGTTCTCGCCCGTCGTGCTGCGGGTCCGGGTTCCTTTCGGTCACCGAAAAGGTTCGCATCGGCGTATAGTCAGACACTGCGGCGGTCATGAAGATAGCGTCGTACTGCTGGTGCGCAAGCAGAGCGGCGAGGGCATTTTTGAGTTCCGCGTGATTCGTGAACCCCGAGCCAACGATGGGATACCGAGTGTGCTGCCCAGCCCCGACTTGAGCTAAATGCGACTGGTTGCTTGTGAGCAGATGAACCTGCCCGACATCGGCCAAAGCCTCTGCGATGGCCAACCCGGTGTTTCCGGTGAAGACATTGCCCCAGTCGCGGACGTGGTCGATCTTCTCGCGGGTGTTGCCGGCGGTGACGAGGAAACGCATGCTCGACATTCTAGCACATCGGCGTCGCTGGGGCGGAGGGGTATCGATTCAACGGAAGCGGTGATTCAGGCGGAGGTGACCTTGTGGATGGCCGCCATGAGGTTGGCCTGGGTCACCGGCTTGAACAAAGCCGGCTGGCCGGTGGAATTCAGGAAGTTGTTGGTCATCGCCCAGAGCGCATCGCCCGTCAGGAACACAACGGTTTTCTTCAGATGCTTGGGCAAGCGTTCGTAAAGCTCTTGGCCGGAGATGCCGGGCATACGCAGGTCCAGGACCACGGCGTCGAATTGTTCGCGTTCGAGCAGTTGCAGCGCGACCCCCCCCGACGCACAGGTGCGGACACTGCCGCCACACATGCTCTTGAGCATCAACTGGAGCACTTTTCGGATCGGTTCCTCATCATCGACAACGAGAATCCGGCAGCCCTTCAGGGCCGATCTTGCGACGATGGACGGGACAATGGGGTCTTGTGCAACCGGCTTTGCGATCGGGAGGGCGAGTGTGAAGAGCACGCCGCCATTGGTGTTGCGGGCCGACAGGGTCCCGCCCGCGCGCTCGGTCAGACGCCGGGCGACGGCCAACCCCAACCCGCTCCCCTTGCCGCGGGCCTTGGTGGTGAAAAAAGGATTGAAAATCTTGGGAAGAAGCTGTCTTGGGATAGCCGGCCCCGAATTCCAGACGCCGAGCCTGAGGACACGGGCGACGGGTACGGCAGTGATCCGGATCGTTGCCGACGGGCATTCGGCGACGGCATCCATGGCATTCTTGATGATATTCGCGAGGATCAACTGCAAGTGTCCAGTCGGCATGGCAACGGTGGGGAGCGTCGCGGCAGCCGACCACTCGAATTCCACTCCTTTGCGAGTCCGATAAGAATAGAGGTCCAGAACCGCTCGCACAGCTTCGTCGACGACTCCCTGAGTCGATGCGACCGGGCTAGCGAAATAGAGCACGTTCATCGACAATTGGCTGGCAAGTTGGGCAAGCTGGACGACATATGCCAGATGCCGCCGCGACTCTGGCCTGGATTGCTGTTGTATTTCCAGCTCGGCGTAGCCGATGGCCGCTCCCATGAGGTTATTTAATTCGTGAGCGACCTCCGCAAACATCTCGCCAAGAATAGCCAGACGTTCTAGTTGAGCGGATTCCCGTTCCGATGCTGGTCGCAAGCGTTTGCCCATGAGTTGCGATTAAGATTATGCGGCGAGATCGGTGTCGGGTCAACGGATTGTGAGCGTGCAGCTCTTCTTTTTTTTGCGATTCGCGGTAGACTGCATGTGCTGGAACTGTTTCGTCAGGAGCCAGTAGGGCTGGGCCACGGGGTATTCTTTGGAAGTGGGCAAGCACCTTGGAACGCTCAACTGTTGGGTTTGACAGTGTTATTGCATTCCGCAACAGCCAGAACCTTGAGGCTCGCGGCACGCTGATCCACGTTACGCGCAACGTCGTCGTCTTCGAGGTCTACAACCCTTATTCCGTCGTGCAGCTTAGCGAAGTGCTGCACGATCTTCGGATCATGCGCGGAGAGCGGGTGATCTACTCCGGCCGGGCGGTTGTCAGCAGCATCGTGGCCACGGGCGTGATGCTAATCGTTTCGGCGACCCTGGTGGACCCGTGGTCGGACTTGGCGGGAGTGGCACCGGGGCGCGCGTTGACCGAAGAGGTCCGCGGCTTCGTGCGCGACTGGGAAACGAGTTTTCGCATCAGGCCCAGCTATCAACTGGTCGTCGGCAGCATCGCGGGCTTTTTCGCCGAGCTGAACCGATGGCTCAACCATGCGGAGGCCGCCGGCGCCTCCGGCGACTCGCTGTCCCTGCAGGAGGAGCTGGCGCTGTCGGTGGAAGCGGGTCTCACGGACAAGCTTGGGTCGTTGTTCGGGACATTTGAAGCCGAAGCCGCCCAGGTGGCTCCGGAGGAAGCTGAAAGCCACAAGGCCTTTGCTCGCCGGCAAATGCACCCGCTGATGCTGGTTTCTCCGTTCATCCACCGCACGTTCACCAAGCCACTGGGGTACGCGGGGGATTATGAGATGGTGAACATGATTGTGCGTAGCCCCCTGGAAGGCCCCAACACGTACGCGCGTGTCCTGAATGCCGCCATCCTCCGCTCGAAAGGCGCCCAGGCCCACCGCAACCGGATCGACCGGCTGGTTCATTACCTCAAGACGGAAGCTCGCCGGGTCACCGCAATGAACCGGCCTCTGCGCGTGCTGAACATCGGGTGCGGGCCGGCGGTCGAAGTGCAACAATTCGTGCGTTCCGATTCGCTGTCGGACGACTGTGAACTGCACCTGATGGACTTCAACCGCGAAACGCTCGCGTATGCGCGCCAAAGACTGGTCGAGGCCTCCCGTGAGAGTGGACACAGCCCGGCGATCATCTACCACCACAAGTCGGTCAACGAGCTTCTGAAAGAGGCCTCCCGCGAAGCGCTCGGGCAGGGCACGATCCCCTTCGTCACCGCCGACCTGGTCTACTGCGCCGGATTATTTGACTACCTCTCGGACCGCATATGCAAGCGACTGCTGCAGTTGTTCAGCAGTTGGACCCGCCCGGGCGGACTGGTTGTGGCCACAAACGTCCACCCGCGTAACGACGTGAGGTACTTTCTTGAGCACGTGCTGGAATGGAACCTGATCTACCGCGATGAGAAGCAGATGGAAGAACTGGCTCCCGACGGAGGGACCAAGACCGTGAACAGCGAATCCACCGGGATGAACGTTTTCCTGGAGATCCGTAAACCCGAAACGAGATAGCCGATCGTTTCGCAAACGATGCCGAGAAGATGACGGATACGAACTCCATCCCGATGCAGGGGTTGCAGGGGCACCTGCTCAGCAAGGCCTACCACGAGGCGGACTGCGACTTCCGCGTGCAGCAGGCCAAGGTGGGGTGCATCCTCGTGCTGATCTGCATGCCGCTGGGGACGGCCTTGGACTGGTTTGTCTATCCTCAGCTTCTGTGGCCTGTGCTCATCAGTCGCCTGCTTTGCGATCTGGCTGTGGCGCCGATCTTCGTTCTTCTGTTCACGCAATGGGGCCGGCGGCTGATCGGCCTGTGGGGTTTTCTCTGGCCGTTGCTGCCCGCGGCGTGCATTTCCTGGATGATCTACGCCTCGCAAGGCACGGCATCCCCGTACTATGCGGGCCTCAACCTCGTGCTGATCGTCGCCTGCCAGCTCATGCCGTACACCCTTGCCGAAGCCCTGGGCGTGTGCTCGGCAACACTGTTGAGCTACCTGGTGGCCTGCGGGGCGCATGGGTCTGCCGCGGTTGGCGAATCAACCAGCGGCATCCTGTTCAACAACGTTTATTTCATCGGCCTGACGACGTTGATCTGCGTCACCTCCTGCCACTTCACCACCCGCCGGCGAATGCAGGAGTTCAGGCTCCGCCGCGAAGTGGGCCTGCGGAACAAGCAACTGGCCGAGTCCTACGAGCAGCTTGCGCAGCTCGACAAGCTCAAGGGCCAGTTTTTTGCCAACATCAGCCACGAACTTCGCACGCCCCTGACGCTGATTCTCTCGCCCGTCGAGGAACTGCTCCGGTGCCGAAACCGGCTTCCGGCCCAGAGCGTGGAAGCTTTGGAGATCGTCCGGCAGAACGCCTTGCGATTGCTCAAGCTCATTACCGATCTCCTGGAGATCATTCGGCTCGAGGAAGGGCGCAGCAACCTCAGACGCCAGCCGATGAACCTCAGCCAGTTCGTGCCGGCGATGCTGGATTCGGTGCGGCATCTGGCCAAGGCAAAGCGACTGACCCTCAACGTTCAGGGCGCGGACGGCCTGATCGTCAACGGCGATCCGGAGCGGCTCGAGAAGGTCGTTCTCAATATTCTGACGAACGCCATCAAATTCACACCGGCCGGCGGCAGCATCACCACCGCCTGGTGGCAGGGCAATGCCCGCGCCGTCGTCGAGTTCAGGGACTCTGGGGTCGGCATCACCAGCCAAGACCTGCCCTTCATTTTTGACCGTTTCCGCCAAGCGGATGGTTCGTCAACCCGGAAGTACCAGGGCATGGGCATCGGCCTCGCTCTGGCGAAGGATCTGGTTCGCGAGCACGACGGCAGCCTCACCGCCAGGAGCGAAGTCGGCAAGGGCACGACGCTGCGATTGGAATTGCCCCTGACCACGGAAAGGGTCGCCGAACCGGCCGAGGGAACACAGGCTTGCACCGACGAAGATCCTATCGCGCGCATGTACTACGACGCAGACCGCACGGTCAATGTGGCCACTGAACAGTCCCCCGAAAGCCTGGCTTCAGTTGGCAGCGGCAAGTTAAGCGTCCTGGTCGTCGACGACGAGGCGGACATGCGGCGGTTTCTGGTTTCGATCCTCGCGCCCGACTATCGAGTCCTGCAGGCCGCCGACGGCAAAGCCGGTTTGGATATGATCCGGCAGCACAAGCCCCATCTGGTCCTTCTGGACCTCATGCTCCCGATCATGGACGGGCTGGACGTGTGCCAGAGCATCAAAAGCGACGAGCAGACTCGCAACATCAAGGTTCTCCTGCTCACCGCCCGCACCGACGAGCACTCGAAGATCACGGCTCTCCAGCGTGGCGCCGATGACTTCCTCACGAAGCCTTTCAGCACCACCGAGGTTCGCACGCGCCTGGCCAATCTGCTTCAGAATGCCAAGCTCGAGGAAGATCTGCGGCAGCAGAACGTCCAGCTCGAGCAGACGCTCCGGCGTTTGAAGGAAACGGAAGTCCAACTGGTCCAGAGCGAGAAGATGAACGCTCTCGGCAAGCTCGCTTCGGGCCTGCTGCATGAGATCCACAACCCGCTCAACTTCACTCTCATGGCGATTCAGGTGGCCAGGCAATCGGTTGGCAGCGATGCGGAACTCACGGAAACGCTCGACGACATCGGGCACGGCATGAACCGGATCAAGGACATCATTTCCGACCTCCGCGCGTTCGCCTACCCATCGAGCGAGAAGATGCAGGAGCGTTTCACGCTCGATGAGGCCATCACCACGTCGTTGCGGCTGGTCTCCCACGAGACCGACAACATACAGATTACCCGCCATGGCACCGGCGGCCTGATCGCGGTCGGTTCAAAGACGCAGGTCGTACAGGTCCTGCTGAACCTCGTGATGAACGCAGCGCAGGCATTGCGCGCGGTACGGTCAATCCGCCAGCCCCAGATAGCCATCTCGGCCGAGATCCGGTTGCAGCGTCTGCAGGTATGCGTCCGGGACAACGGCACCGGCGTCCGCGCAGCCGATCTTCCGCGGCTCTTCGAGCCGTTTTTCACAACCAAAGAAGTCGGCCAAGGCATGGGCCTCGGCCTCAGTGTGTGTCATACGATCGTTAAGCACCACGGGGGCACAATCGTCGTCCACAGCCAAGAGGGGCAATGGACCGAAGTCTCTTTCGATCTGCCACTGGATGATCGGTCGAGCATCTCATCTGCTGGGCGCGCAAGCGATAGACCTGCGTGTATGTCGTCCAGTTCAGAACCAGGAGCGACATGACTATGAGCACCGGTTATGATTATCGTAAATTCTCCATTCTCTTCGTCGATGATGAGGAGCAGGCGCTGAAGTACTTCGCCAAGACCTACGAGAAGGATTTCCGAGTCCTGACCGCGCCAAGCGTGCCCGACGCACAAACGATTATCAACCGTGAAGGCGACCGCATCGGCGTCGTCATCACCGACCAGCGAATGCCCGGCAAGACGGGCGTCGACCTGCTCGGGGAACTTCGGCGGACCCACGCCTCCATCATCCGCATCCTCACCACCGCGTATTCCGACATCGACAGCGCCATCGACGCCGTCAACTCCGGCGCCATCTACAAGTACATCGTCAAGCCCTGGAACCTGCGCGACCTTCGCGGCATCCTGCTGCGGTCGATGGAGTTTTTTCTCGTGCAACGTGAGCGCGACATGCTTCTCCGCCAGAAACTCCACGTCATCCAAAGGCTGGTCATCACCGACCGTGTCCGCAGCCTCGCTGCCCTGGCCGCCGGCCTCTCCCATCACATCCGCAACTCGATGATGGCTTTGAAGAGCTTCCTGGACATGGCGCCCATGAAACTCCAGGAGGAACTGCCCGCCGGAACCACCAAGAGCCCCGAGTTTTGGGAAGATCTCTGGGGGCTGGCGCAGCGCGAAAGCCAGCAGATTCTCGAGATGGTCCAGAAAGTCGCCGAGACGGTCGTCACACCCAGCTACACCTTCGCCGACGAAATCGACCTCGGCCAGCTCATCCGCAGCGGCGTTGATCGGGGCGCCAGCCAGGCCGGCCATCAAAATCAAACCGTCATCGAGCTGGCGTCCGGGCTGCCTCGGGTCAAGGTCGATGCGAATATGGCCAAACGCCTCTTCACCATCCTCACCGAACGAACCATCGGCCTGAACCGTTTCGGCGGCACCATCGTCGTCCGCGCCAAGGCGCCTGTCCCCATCTGGGACACCGAGGGCATACAGATCGTTTTTTCCGGCGAAGGGCCCGCATGGACAGACGAAGACGCCGCATCGCTTTTCACGGCCTTCGCGCCCTCCCGCCAGGATCCTCGCGAGCTCGGCCTCGACCTGCTGTCGGCTTTCTTCATCGCCTACCACCACGGCGGCGAAATCAACGTTCACAAATCCGCCCCCCTCGGCCCCGGCTTTGAGCTGATTCTGCCCTTC
The DNA here is from genome assembly GCA_026693085.1 of Planctomycetota bacterium. Taxonomy (GTDB): domain Bacteria; phylum Planctomycetota; class Phycisphaerae; order Tepidisphaerales; family Tepidisphaeraceae; genus JAPLNB01. The sequence continues at coordinate 38,150 of JAPLNB010000325.1, forward strand.
AGCCCCGACGCTGTTCAACGCCCCGACATGCACGTCGGCTTCCTCGAGAAACTCTTCCTCCGCTTCGACGCCATGGGCGGCGACAACTTCATGTAACCGCCTTCATGCTCTTGCGCAACCCAAAGCCCCGGATGCACATCCGGGGCTTTTCTATCGGTTCATCTGCTCCCCCTCCGTGTTCCGCAGGATCTCCGTGGTAAGCAACACGCGTTATTTGCCCCTGACGTCATAGCACCAGAGGCTGTCGTGATACCGCAGATACATCCGCCCATCCAAGACCACCGGATGGGTCCACACATCCTCCTTCCGTTCCTCCAGGAGCCTGAATTTCCCGGTGATCTCATAGCCCTTGCCATCGGCCTTGATCAACGCCATCAGTCCCTGCTGGCTCAGGTAATACAGGCGCCCATCGGCGTGGATCATCGAGCCCATCGCCAGTTCGCGAGTGCGGTAAAGCTGCTTGCCCGTGTTTGCATCGATGCAGCCGAAGCCGCTGTTGGTTCGATACCACGAGCCAAAAAGCACGCCATCGACGGGCACGACCCCGCCGTGGCAGGTGTCCAGAGTCGTCGTCCAGAGATCTTCGACATTGACATTCTGGCCGTCGATCCGCAGCCGCCTCAGCTTGGCATCGGTCGAATCGGGTGCGGCCATGAATACGCCGTCGCCCAACAGCACCGGCGTCATTCCGATCACCTCATACTTTGTCTGCATCGGCCGTTTCCATAGGAACTGCCCGTTTTGGGCATCCACGCCGAAGATGTGGCGCGTGCTGCAACTGACAATATGCCGCCGACCGCTTAGCTCGAACAAAACCGGTGACGCATAGCTGGGCCCGTCGGTGCCCCGTTCGTAGGTTAATGGCCCACTGGACCAGAGCGTCTGTCCCGTTTTCCGGTCCAGCGCCGCCATCATCGCCTTTTTCCCGCCGGGCGTGACGATGAGCCGCTCGCCATCCAGCAGCAGATTTTCAGCCAATCCCCAGGTGATATTCTTGCCCTCGAACCGATCGAGCACGTTCACCGCCCATCGCTCTTGGCCGCTCTGCGCATCGATACACAGAACGCGCCCATGCGCATTCATCTGGTAGATCGCGCCCTCCTCATAGCGGCAGCACGCACGGGCCCCCGGGTACGGGCCCTGCCAGGCCTTCCCATTGGTCGTTCGCCACTTCACCTTTCCATCCAGATCCAACGCCACGATCTGCAGGTCATCCCCGACATCCCCCGTGAGGTAGATCGTGCCCCGGCTGACGATCGGGGATGACCAGCCCGAGGCAATCCCCGATACCGTCCACAACAGCTTCGGCCCCCCCGCCGGCCACGATTGAAGCAACCCCTTCTCATCGCAAATCCCATCCCGCCGCGGCCCCCGCCATTGCGGCCAGCCCGGCTCCTTCGATGCCACCGCCACCAGCCTCTCCATGTCAGCGGCGTCAACGCAAAGGCAGAACCCAAGCATTAGAACCACCACAATGACCCGGCAACCCAACTTCGCTCCATGGTGCATCATGCCAAGATGCTTGCCATCATTGGCATCGCTGTCAACCCGCGCCGGGGCAGGGCAGGACTTGTGAGTACCACGCGCTGTACGAGCAACAACGGCGAACCCGCGGCGGACGCCCGGAAAACGCGCATGCAACCATTTTCTGCGCTTCCCTGTAATCACTGGCCGCCTCCTTGTGTTCTCATCTTGGTTCGGTGGCCAGTGAGCGCGAGTGAAAAAGGCCCTCGCGGATGCGAGGGCCTATTACGAATTTGGTCTTGGATCAAGCGAAGATCAGCGGCGACGGCGGCTGACGACGAGGCAGCCGAGAAGGAGACCGCCCCAGATGGCCGCGGGCGTGGGGACGACGGAGGCGGAGAGGTTTGCACCGAGCCCGGTGGTGTCATTGTAGTAGCTGCGGTTGGCGCCGCGGCCGACGGCAATATCGATGGTGTCGCCTTGGGCAAGCCCGATGCTGGGGGCATAGGTGACGGGGGGGCCGTTGAAACCGGAGACGGCGGACGAGAAGGTCTGCACGCCGTTAACGAGGGCGTAGACGGTGGTGGTGGTACCGAAGACATCGCGGCCGACGAACTCGGCGTTGAAGGCGTAGGTGGCAGTCTGGGGGGCGGTGAAGCGAATGATGCTGTACTGGAACGCTCCCTCGCCCGGATGGAAAGCCATTTCGTTGCCAGCCAATGTGACCGTGCTCCATGTTACGGAGCTGGCGGACGTATTGCGCGAGACCAATGGGGAGAGGTTGTCACCGGAAAGCCCTGAGGCATGGAGGAAGTTGATGGAGGAGATAGTCTGGGCTGCGGTATACGGGGTGATGGAGCCACCGAGGCTGCCGGCATAGCCGAAACTGAACGGTCCGCCGGATAGGCCGCCGTTGCCAGCAGCGAAGGCAGCGTCGAAGTCGGTGCTGGCTTTGTAGATAGTGGCGGCGCCAGCTTGCTGCCAAGCGGCGAGCATCGCAAGAGTCGCGATGAGCGCAACGCAAGTACGGGGAACGATCGAACGAATAATCATGTTTCTGCCCTCAAAAAAAATGTTCCGGACCCACAGCGGTCTTCATCCACCAAGTGCCGCTCATTTTCCTATGTGTAGAACTTACTCCACTGCACGCGGACGGGCGACCTGCTGGATCGATAATATCTGATTGAGAGTGAACGCGGGTGGGATTTGGGTAGGATGTAGGAGATATAACGATTGAGGATACGTATGGAATGAGTCTATTGGGTGAGCCTTGCCCCACCAGATCCCTGTTTTCGCCGGTAGTGAGCATGCTTCTGCCCCCGCCAGCGCCACTGCGGCCGAAGCCCCTCCCCTGCCACCACCCTTGCTTGCCTCGTCGTGCCTTTTGGGGTCTATTCTGTGGGTCGCCAATTCTGCAGAAGGATCAGCATGCCGCTCGCCGCCGCCGCTTTTACCGTCCTGGACTGGATTGTGCTCGGTGCCTACTTCGTCGGGATCACGGGTTTCGGCCTGTGGATCGCCCGCAAGATCAAGAGCACGCAAGGCTATTTTCTGGGCGACCGCAAGCTCCCCTGGTACGTGATGATGGGGCAGGCTTTCGGCACCGGCACCCACGCCGAGAACCCCGTCGCGCAGGCCGGCGCCACGTATAGCGCCGGCTTCGCCACGATCTGGTACCAGTGGAAGAACATGCTGATCACGCCCTTTTACTGGCTCATGGCGCCGTGGTACCGTCGCTGCCAGCGTACCACGATCGGCGAGTTGGTGGAAGACCGGTACGGCCGGCCGATGGCGATTCTCTACACGGCGTTCGCGATGTGCTACTTCGTTTTCAACCAGGGCACGATGATGAAAGGCGCGGGCAAAGCCATCTCGATGGCCACGGGGGGCCAGATGATTTCCGCCAACCAGGTCGTCATCGCCATGGTCGCCAGCTTCATCCTCTACAGTCTGTTCGGCGGCCTGGTCGCGTCGGCTTATACCGATTTCGTCCAGTCCTTTCTCATCATCGCCATGTCGTTCATGCTCATCCCCGCGGGACTTTATGCGGTCGGGGGCTTCCATGGCATGCGACAGAACCTCCCGGCGAGTTTCTTCGATCTCTACAACCAATCGAGCGGCGTGGGCGCCTTCGCCATCCTCATGCTCACGCTCAACGGCTTCATCGGGATCACCGCGCAGCCGCACATTCTCTCGATGAACGCGACCGGCAAGACCGAACGCGCCGGCCGCATCGGCCAAACCTACGGCTCTTTCGTCAAACGCGTCTGCACGATCGGCTGGGCACTGACCGGCCTGATCGTCGCCGCCATGTTCGTGAAATCCGGCTCCACACTCGATGACCAGGAAAAGGCCTTCGGCTACGCCTGCCTGCACCTGCTCGGGCCCGGGCTGGTCGGCCTCATGGTGGCCTGCATCCTCGCCGCCAACATGTCCACCTGCTCCAACTTCATGGTCAACACGGGCGCGCTGTTCACGAAGAACTTCTACAGTCCCTACATCCGCCCGAACGCCTCCGACAAGGAACTCCTGCGGGTCGGCCAGCTCTCGGGGCTGGCTTTGACCAGCCTGGGCGTTCTGTTCGCCCTCACCGTCGGCCAGGTCCTCGACGCCTTCATGTTCAACGAAACTATCCCCGCCTTCCTGGGCATCGCGGTGATGGGCGGATTCCTCTGGAAGCGTGCCAACCGCCACGGCGCCCTCGCCGCGGTCATCCTCTCCCTCGCCGCCTATTATGCCCTCAACTACCACCAAACCGGCAAGCTCCAACTTGTGTACAAATGGCTCCCGGGTCCCTATGGCCTGGCAACCCTGATCGGCATCGTCACCTTCATCATCATCAGCCTCCTGACGCGTCCGGAGGACCCCGAACGCATCAGAGCCTTCTTCGACCGCATGGCCCGCTCGAGCGATCAAGAGAGCGAACGCGTCCTGGCCGCCGAGCACGGCCAAGATCTCATCCTCCTCGACCTCCCTTCATGGTTCACCCGCGCCCGCTGGACCCACTTCTTCCGCCGCTACCGCGAAGACCTCGTCGGCTTCCTCCTCGGCTGGTCCACCGTCGTCTTCCTGCTGCTGCTCGCCTACGCCATCATGCAAATCGGCAGATAAACAAAGGAGATTTCCGTGCGACTAACAACCCGCCTTTTCGCGATACCCGTTCTCTTCCTCACGGCATCATTACACGCCCAATCGGTGTACAACATCCTCGACTACGGCGCCAAAGCCGACGGCCAGACCCTCAGTACCCAAGCCATCCAATCCGCCATCGACAAAGCCGCCTCCGCCGGTGGGGGGACCATCCTCTTCCCCGCCGGCCAGTTCCTCTCCGGCACCATCCGCCTCAAGAACAACATCACCCTCCGGCTCGACGCCGGCGCTGTTCTCCTTGGCAGCACCAACATCAAAGACTACCCCCACACCATCCCCGCCATCCGCTCCTACACCGACAACTACGTCAAACAATCCCTCATCTACGGCGAAGACCTGACCAACATTTCGCTCACCGGCAACGGCACGATCGACGGCCAGGGGGCGGCCTTCAAGATCGTCGACCGCAGCCGCCCCTACGAAAACCGGCCGTACCTCCTCCGCTTGATCAACTGCCGCGACATCTCTGTGTCCGACCTCCACCTGACCAACTCCGCCATGTGGGTGCAGCATTACCTCGGCTGCGAACGCCTGGCTCTGCGCAACCTCACCGTCATCAGCCACGCCAACGCCAACAACGACGGCACCGACATCGACGGGTGCCGCGACGTCACCATTTCCGATTGCGTCATCGATTCTGAAGACGACGCCATCACCCTCAAGAGCACCCTCGACAAGCCCTGCGAGAACATAACGATCACCAACTGCATCGCCCGCAGCCGGTGCAACGCCATCAAAATGGGCACCGAATCCAACGGCGGGTTCGTCAACATCACCATCTCGAACTGCGTCATCACCTCGTCGCGGATCGCCAACTACCGAGGCCTGGCTGGCATCGCGCTGGAAATCGTCGACGGCGGCCGGCTCGACCGGGTCACCATCTCCAACATCACCATCCAAGGCGTGTCGGTCCCCCTGTTCATGCGTCTTGGCAATCGCGCCCGCCCATTTGAAAAAGACTCCCCCGCCCCGCGTGTCGGCTCATTCAAGAACGTCATCGTCTCCAATATCGTCGCCACCGACGTCTCCCCGATCGGCTGCTCGATCACCGGCCTGCCGGATCATCCGATCGAGAACGTCTCGCTCACCAACATCCGCCTCATATTCGAAGGCGCCGGCGCAAAGGATCTGGCCTCCAAATCCGTCCCCGAACTCCCCGGCAATTACCCCGAATGCACGATGTTCGGCAACCTCCCCGCATATGGCCTCTACGTTCGCCATACCAAGGGCCTCAAGCTCGACAACATCGTCCTGCAAACCGCGAAACCCGACCTCCGCCACGCCATCGAATGCGACGATGTCGAGAACCTGACCGTCAACGACCTCGACGCCATCTGCTGGCCAACCGCCGCCCCCATCCTGCATTTCATCGGCGTCCGCGACGCCATGATCCGCGCCTGCCGCCCCCGCGCCGCCGATGGTGCGTTCCTCAAGCTCGACGGCCCGGCCACGCGCGACATCGTCCTCCTGGGCAACATCCTTGGCCGAGTTGCCGAGACGGTTCAGGTCGCGGCCGAGGTGCCCGGCAATGCCTGGTCCCTTTCAGGCAACAACGGCGCGGTCGATCGCTGACGCGCGACATCTCCGCCCCACACCAAACAACAGACAACATCGGTGTGTGTCTGTGGTTCCTAATTCAGCTTCAGATCGCTCGGCTTCATGCCCTTCTTATGCTTGCCGCCCCCGATCGGCGTCGGCTCATACGTCCCAACCACATCAACCTTCGCTTTCGCCGGAATTTTGTCCTCCATCCCGATCGCCCAGAAACTCGCGTTCACGAGCAGCCGCCGGAAACCTTCGCTCTGCAAATCGCCCGCGTGGCCCATCGTCGTCGTGAAAATTCGCGACGCCTTTCCCTCCGAGCCTGTATAGGTCTTCGTCCACGCCACCGGCACGAGCTTTTTGGCGGTGTTCGGCTCATCGGTCGGCTTCATCCCCACCAACACCTGACCCATAATCACCGGCTTTGAATCGCCCGTCAGGGTCGTGATCTCATACACATCGGACGGCCCCCAGATGTCCTGGCAACCCCTCACGATCGGATTGTCCTTCTGCCCTTCCGCCACCAGCCCACGCGTGCTCTCCCTCTGGTGATCCCCATAATGATTCACCCAGGTCTCGCCGAGAACCTGCCTGCCGAAACCGCCCTTCATCTGGCCACTCGAGTTCCACTGCCATTTCGCATACGGCCCGTTCTTGTGCTTCTGGAAGTTGAACGCATGGGTATTGGTCCGCAGGCTTATGATCGGCTTGCCCGCGTTCGTGTAGTCCATGATGGCTTTCATCTGATCGTCCGGCAGATCGCGGAAGCGCAGGAACATGATCAACAGATCCGCGGTCTTCAGCGCTTCCAGGCCCGGGATATTGTCCAACGTTGACGGATCAATCTCGCCGGTCTGCTTTTTGACGGCGAACAAGACCGTGCACTTAAAGCCCTGATGCACCGCCAGGATCTTGCCCAACTGCGGGATCAGATCCTCCGCGCGATACTCATCGTCGCCGGCGATCAGGACAATGTGCTTGCCCTTGCCCAACCCTTCTTTTCCTTCATAAACCACCCAGGGATCATCCGCCATTGCCCAACCAGCCATTGCCCACGCTATCGCCACCAACGCCATCACGGATAATCTAAGCATGACCTCGCTCCTTTGCTGTCTTGCAGCTCACCATCAACTTAAACCGCGCAACAATCGATCCGTTGAATCGGACCTCACTGCGCCGTCGCGCGCTTCAGATGCCGCCACACCGCCCACGGCATCACCTTCTGAACCTTCCCCTTGTACTGGTCAACCAGCCGGCTCCGCGGGTCGTTGCTGCCGACCGGCACCAGGCGGTTGTCCACCACCTCATACAACTTCGACCTCGCCGATTGATCATCCAGAACATACACCAGCCCGTTGTCCGCAACCCCGCTGACCTTCCCCTGGTCCATGCGCATGAACAGCATCCTCGCGGGAACCTGATCCGCCAGAATATCCCGCCCCAGCCACTCCCCCGATTCCTCCACCCCCAGCAAATGCGCCAACGTCGGCGCCACGTCCAGATGACTCGTGCTCAGACGCCCTTCCTGCTTCGTCGGAAACAGCTTCGGGTTTGAAATGATGCACGGCGTCCGAATCTCCTCCAGCGTCATCGCCAGCCCATGCCCCACCGGGAACGACGATACCGTCTCCCCATGATCCCCCACCACCACGATCAGCGTATTCTCCCGCAGCTTCTCCTTGTCCAGAAAATCGATCAGCTTCCCGACGTTGTAGTCCGCATAAGCCAGTGAATTGGAGTACCGGTGCACCCACGTGTCATGCGGAAAAGGCCTCTCCTTCAGGAGGCTCACATAGGGGTGGTGCGGAAAGATTGTCGAATACACCATGAAGAACGGCTTGCCCTTGTTCGCACTGATCCACTGCGACAAAGCCGCCACCGTCTGTTCCTCGTGAATCCCCCAGACCCATGGCTTGGTCGCCCCCGGGATCATCGCCCCATCAACCTTCGCGTCAAAGCCCGCCACCAGGTAATCCAGCCCCGCATATGCCAGATACCCCGAATGGAAAAACGCCGTCTGATAGCCCCGCGTCTTCAGCACATCCGCAATCGATCGTTGCGGCAACGGCCGGTTGTACAAAGCCCGCGGACGCCCCCCCAATTCCGGCAGATAATCCGAGTAAATCAGCGCATACAACGCCTTGTACGTCTCCGAAAAAACAATGTAGTGGTCCTTCAGGCTCAACCCCGTCTCCGCCAGCCGCAACAGGTTCGGCGTCGTCTTTGCGTCAATGTACGCCGCCGACGTCGACTCCATCAGGACGATCAACACATTGAACCCGTCCGCCTTGCCTTCGTGTTTCCCCGCCGCCGGCAACATCGGCGTGCTGACGCTAATCGACGCCGCCTGGCGCAGCTCATCATCGTAATCTTTCACGCTCGCGTTCGTCTTCGCCAGCAAATCCTTCACATCCACCGCCTTGGGCACCGGGTGGTAATACTGCACAAAATGTAGAACCGCGTTCCGCTTCAGCCCATAGGCATAAATCCCCCTCATCCTCACCATCCACATCGCGCCAATCGCAGCCGCCCCAACCAGCGTCACCGCCCACAGCCGCCAGCGCACTTGCAGCCACATCACCTTCCCCAGCAGCCACCTAAACAACCACCCCAGCAGCGGGTAACTCAACAACCCCACGAGGATGAATGTGATGGGCAAAAGCCCAAGATACGCCGCGATTGAGTCCCACATCGTCGCCAGGTTGTCGGCCGCCCGCAGATGCCCGATCTCCAACGGACAGGCATAGATCTGATGCACCTGCCAGCTCACCGTCGAAAACACCACGATCGCCGCATGCGCCACAAACGGCAGTATCGTTGCGACAATCACCCCCCCCACTCGCCCCAGTGCCCTCCCGCCATGAAACAGCATCGCATACACCGCCGCCACGATTGCGCACAGAACCACATCCCCCCCGCCCAGCAGGAGCACGCTGAGAAACCCCAACTCCTCGAGCGCCGGAACCCCCCGCGAAAAAATGTACCAGCACGCCAGGTGGACCTTCAAAATCCACAGAAACACGCAGAGCGCCAATGCACACGCAACCGCGTGAACATCATCCCGCGTCTGGCGGCTGCGCATCCAGCGGTAAGCGTCAGAAAGCATCGACCAGAATCTAACGGATCGTCACCGCCGCAACCAGCCCCGGCGTAGCCGCTATTCCTCCATCACAATCCGGAATCCGCAGTGATGGCCGTCCGATAGCCACCATTTGCTCTTGGGGATCTGTGGATCGCGGAACTGCCAGCTCGGAAGATATGCACGCCGTGGCGCACTCTGGATCAGCTTGATACCGTCCTTGTACGATCCGCCTTTCACCACCGGCTCATCATCCCCGATCGTCCACTCGGCCGCGTTGCCCAGCATGTCGTACAATCCCCACGCGTTCGGCTGCTTGCTGGCAACCGGATGGCTGATCCGCTCGCCATCCACCTCGCAGTTGTCCCGGTACCAGGCCACCTTGTCCAGCGCCGCCGCACCCAGCCCCTTCGGCTCGGCCCCGGCGTTGCACGCATATTCCCACTCCGCCTCCGTCGGCAGCCGGAATTTCTTGCCTAGTTTCTCCGACAGCCACTTGCAGTACATCTGGCCGGAGTACGCCGTAATACAGATCATCGGATAGCCATCGTGCCCCCACACGCAATCCGCCGCGCCGTAGAGCTTCGTCGGCCGGGTCTTGCCGATGGCAGAAATTCGCGCCGCCTCGGTCTTCAAATCCGGGCACAGCCGCCACGCGTCGTACTCATCCCACGTCACTTCCGTGCGCCCCACCCAGATCGACTTGATCGGCGTCTGCTTCCCCGAAAGCGCATACGTTCCGGCCGGTATTTTGATCATCTGAAACGTGACCACCGTGTCGGGAATGCGCAGTTCCTGCATCTGCATCCCCGCCGGCGCCGGTTCCGGCTTCGCCGGCTGCTCAGCCGCCGGCAAGACCGATGTCCATACCAAGACCCCTACGACCGCAACAGTGGTCATGTGGCGAATCATGGCTAGCTCCCTGTTCTACACGCCCGTCGAACACCGGGCTTCCACTCGCATATACACCGCAACTGGCAGAGTGTTGCTTGCTACATCACCGGAGCCGGCAAAAAAACTTGCGTATCCTTTCCCGATCGCGTATAGTCGCGGCGTATTTTCAGGGTAACGTATCGCGATACATACATTGAACGGGAGAGACACCATGAGAAGCCTGATCGCCGCCATCGCTCTGGTTCTGACCTTGTCCATCGGCTGCCCCGTCCGCGCAAGCCTGATTGAATTCGCCATTGATTCCGAACGCAGCTCCCTGACCGCCGGCGGCTATTTCGCCGACTCCTCGTTCGCCCAGCCACAAATCGGAGACAGCGACACCACCTCCTACACCGGCACCATCTCCGTCGAACTCACCGGCAACACCATCCAATTCGTCGCCGGCAGTTGGATCGACGCCACCGCCCAATCCATCAAGATGCAGCCGGGCTTCGGGGGCGAACCCGGCATTGCCAAGGCCGACTACGGGCACAAAGCCACCGTCGGCATGTTCCAGACCACCGGCTACGCCGCCACCCGCAACCTCGTCCTCGATCTCACCAGCGACCCCCTCACCCTCACCTTCCTCGCCGGCTCACGCAGCTTCGACTCCACCGCGCTGCTCTTCGCCCCCGCCATGGGCTCCGTCGATTTCGACACGGGCATGCCCGCCCAGTGGGGCAACGCCCCTCTCGATGGCTCCTCCGACAGCAACGCCAACGACAGCCCCTCAACCCTCGTCCTCGGCGACGGCCTCGAGACCCTCACCATCCCCGTCAGCCTCTGGTTCAAGTACTCCGGCATGACCCTCGGCGACAGCGCCCTGTCCCTCGACGGCCAAATCGTCGGCACACGCATCGTCCCCGAGCCCGCCGCCCTCTCGCTCCTGTCGCTCGGAGCCCTTGCTCTCCTCCGCCGCAGAAGCTGATGCAGGATCAGCACGTCGAAATCGGATTCCTGCCAAACTCATGCCTCAAATCAGAGCCCCGGATGCACATCCGGGGCCTCTTTTCTCCCGCCCCTTCTTAGCGCCGGGTGGCAGTGGCAGCTTGCTGCCAGTGCTTCCGCCAGGGGACCACGGGCGGACAAGTCGGCCGCGGCACCCGATAAGATGGGATCAGCATGAGACACTACAATAGCAATAAGGTGGGCCCTGCCCACCCCGGCACCAGGCGTACCAGCCTGACCGTCGCCTCCGCCAATTTCCGGCCCGTCCATAATTTCAGGATGAACCTTGGGTGTTGGAAATAAGGTAGCGATCAATCGGCCAGATTGCAGGGCCAAGTCCGCGCGCAGAACTACCTCGGCCTGCGATTGATCAGTTCTCTTTGTGTTAAGTCAGATCCCCCCCAGGCGTTCATGAATTGGCGGAAGAACCTGACGACGGCGCCGACCGGCCGTACCCCGCTGCCTGCGATTTCTGCGACAACATCGGAACGCGGAGCGACGTCTGGCACTGCTGGCACTTGACCATCTTGCCGCGCACGTCATCCGGGACCGACAACACCCTGCGACATCTCAGATTTGGGCAGATTACCTGAACCGACATAACACACAACTCCAAGCGATTCATCGACCAGATCATCCCAAGTCTTGAGTCTTGTTTGCGCCAGCTCCCCGCGATTCTCATTCCACCCGATCCGTGCGGGCTTCCTGGCGCGGATCGATGCCCGGTCGATAATTCACTCTCAGGCTGGTCGTTGCGGCCGACCGCACCCAATCCAGGTACCCAAACCGCCAGAGGTAGGCAAATCCCACCAGCAGGACGCCAAAGAAGAAGAGCATATCGACCACGGCGACCAGCCGGATGCTGAACACATCGACGCCCAACTCCTTGGCCAGTGCCACGGCGTTTCCGAACGCCACCGCCCAGGGGTAGAACAGCGCCACCTCGACATCGAAGATCAGGAAGACCAATGCAACGATATAGAACCGCAGGTCAAACTGCACCCAGTTGGAGCCAATGGTGTTTTCGCCGCACTCATACACCGCTGCCTTTTCCGGATGGGGCACGCGCGGGCGAAGGAAACTTCCCGCAAACATGGCGATAAATACAAAAAACACCCCCATGATGAGGAAGATGGTGATTGACAGCAACAAGCCCATACGTCTGGCTCCCAAAGGCAGGGGATCTTAATCAAAGATCCCCTGCGAATCCAACGCCCGTGCCGGTTGCCAAGCGTATTTTGGGTTCAGATGTCCGGTGTTTTCGGTCAATTTGTCACGGTTCTGCCAATTTGCGTCCGTCCGGTGGCTTTCACTCTCCGCATGGGCCTAAGATCAGCCATGCGTGCAGGAGTAACCATGGCAATGGACATTCTGATACAGGGCTTCAATCACAAGGTTCATGCGGATCGCATCGTCCAGCAATTGCAGACCCAGCAGCACCTGGTCCCTCATCAGTCGCTTGCGGTTGCGCTGCAGGAGGCCCAGGTTCGGATCGGCTTCTGTCCCCAGGCCGCTCAACTGGCGATGGGCGTTCTGCAATTGGATCCCAGCCGGAAGATCGGACGGCTGAGGCAGTGCGAGCTGGCTCAATTATCGCGTACGATCTACCGCTTGTGGCATCAGAAGAGCAGCGCCAACCCTGCTGCGCTGCGTCAGCCGGCCTGACATCGCATGGCATCCGGTTCCGGGATCGTGGGCTATCATCGGCGTGCGTCCCTGTCGTGCTCCTGGAGCGGCTTGACAGACCAATCCGCCGCCCGCAGCGCCGCAATCGCCTTGGCCGCTGCAAACGCGCCGGTCACGGTGGTGATCATTGGGATCTTGTGGAGCACGGCCATCGCGCGGATTTTTCCCTCGTCCGTCTGGGGGCCTTTCTTCGTCGGCGTATTGACGATCAACTGCACTTTCCCGTTCTTGATGTAGTCCCTGATGTCTGGCCGCCCTTCGTTGAGCTTGTTGATCCGGATTGATGACACGCCGTGCCGCGAAAGCTCCGCGTGGGTTCCGGACGTCGCAATGATCGTGAACCCCATCTCGGCCAGCATCTTCGCCACGGGCACGATCAGCGGCTTGTCGAGGTCGCGCATGGTGATGAACACGTTCCCCTCGGTCGGCAGCGTTGTGCCGGCGGCAATCTGGCCCTTGGCGAACGCCACCGGGAAATTGGAATCGATGCCCATGACCTCGCCGGTGCTGCGCATCTCCGGGCCGAGGATCACATCGACGCCGGGGAACTTGCTGAACGGGAAAACCACTTCCTTCACGGAGGTGTGCTTGGGGTCGGGCAGCTCGTCGACACCGAGTTGGGCGAGGGAAACCCCCGCGATGACCTTGGCGGCGATCCTGGCCCAGGGCATGCCGGTGGCCTTTCCGACGAATGGCACGGTTCGGCTGGCGCGTGGGTTGACTTCGATGATGTAGATATCGCCGTCCTTGATCGCATACTGCACATTCATCAGTCCCCGGACCCGCAGCGCCTTGGCGAGCTGGCGGGTCTGTGTCTTGAGGCGTTGGACGGTTTCTTTGGGGAGCGAGTAAGGCGGCAGGGCGCAGGCCGAGTCGCCGGAGTGAATGCCGGCCTCCTCGATGTGCTCCATGACGCCAATGATGATCGCCTTGCCTCCGGGGATTTGTCCGGTGGGGTCGTAATCGGCGATGCAATCGACGTCGACTTCGGTGGCGCTGTCGATGAACTTGTCGATGAGTATCGGCGACTCGGCGCGGGCATCGGCGCCGGCGCCGGCCGCCTCGACGGCGTTGGCCATGTAGATGTTGAGCTGGCTTTCGTCGGAGACGACCTCCATGGCACGGCCGCCGAGGACGAAGCTGGGGCGAACGAGCACGGGGTAGCCGATTTTTTTGGCAATATCGCGGGCCTCGGCGACGTTGCGGGCGATACCGTTGTCGGGTTGTCGGAGCTTGAGGTTCTGGACGAGCGAGCGGAACTGTTCGCGGTCGCCGGCGGCGTCGATGGATTCGACGGTGGTACCGAGGATGGGGACACCTGCGTCTTGGAGGCCGCGGGAGAGGTTGAGGGGGGTTTGGCCGCCGAACTGGACGATCAGGCCTTTGAGCAATCCGGTGTCAGCGCGGCCCTCCGGGCCGCTGCGAAACGGTTCGCCGTTCAGGCGTTCGCAGATGTTGAGGATGTCCTCGTGCGTGAGGGGTTCGAAGAAGAGGAGGTCGCTGGTGTCGTAGTCGGTCGAAACGGTCTCGGGGTTCGAGTTGACCATTACGGACTCGTAACCAAGCTCCTTCATGGCAAAAGCGGCGTGGACGCAGCAGTAGTCGAACTCGATGCCTTGTCCGATGCGGTTGGGTCCGCCGCCGATGATAACGACTTTTTGTTTTGGGGAGAGGCGGATTTCGTCCTCGACGGTCGGCTTGCCATTGACGCTGAGGGGCGATTCATATGACGAATAGTAATAGGGCGTTGCGGCTTCGAACTCGGCGGCGCAGGTGTCAACCAACTTGTAGACCGGGATGACCGCCGCCGCCTGGCGCAGGGCGCGAATGCCATTCGCGTCGGCCCAGCCCAGTGCGGTTGCGAGCTGTATATCGCTGTAGCCCCATTGTTTCGCTCGCCGCAGCAGGTCGGCCTGGCGTTCCGACAACTTCTTGTTCCTCGGCGGGGTCTTACTCTCGGCGAGCAGCTCATCCTCGAAATCCACGAGCTGTTTCATCTGCGCCAGGAACCAGCGGTCGATCCTGGTCAACTCGTAGATCTGGTGGATGGTCCAGCCCATCTTCATGGCATAGCGGATGTAGTAGAGGCGACCCTGGCTGGGGACGGCGAGCTTTCGCCGGAGTTTGTCGTCTGGAATCGGCCATTCGTTATCGACCGACTCGCCTTGGAGGGTCTTGTCGCTGCCGTCGTCGATGGCGCCGTTCTGCTTGCCGCGTTTTTTGGGGAGCGGGGTGCCGTTTCGCAGGGCATTGAGCCACTTGTCGTAGCGATCGAGTCCGAGGCCGAAGCGTTTGACCTCCATTGAGCGGATGCCCTTCTGTAGAGCTTCCTTGAAGGTTCGGCCGATGGACATGGCTTCGCCGACGCTTTTCATTTGTGTGGTGAGGGTCTCGTCGGCATCGGGGAATTTTTCGAATGTCCAGCGAGGGATCTTTACGACGCAGTAGTCGATGCTCGGCTCAAAGCAGGCGCTGGTCCAGAGGGAGCGGTCTTTTTTGCTGGTGATGAAGTTGGGCAGTTCGTCGAGGGTGTAGCCGACCGCGAGCATGGCGGCGATTCTGGCGATGGGGTAGCCGGTGGCTTTGGAAGCGAGGGCGGAGGAGCGGGAGACTCGTGGGTTCATTTCGACGACGACCATTTTGCCATCGTCGGGGTTGACGGCGAATTGGATGTTGGAGCCGCCGGTTTCGACGCCGACGGCGCGGATGATGGCGATAGAGGCGTCGCGCATCCGCTGGTATTCCTTGTCGGAGAGGGTCTGCACGGGCGCGACGGTGATGGAATCGCCGGTGTGGACGCCCATGGCGTCCATGTTTTCGATGGAGCAGATGATGACGACGTTGTCGTTGCGGTCGCGCATGACCTCGAGTTCGTATTCCTTCCATCCGATGACGCTCTGTTCGATGAGGACTTCGGTGACGGGGGAAGCATCCAGGCCGCGCTGGCCGATGGTTTCAAACTCCTCGACGTTGTATGCGATTCCGCCGCCGGTGCCGCCGAGTGTGAATGCGGGGCGGATGATCAGGGGGAGGCCGATGTCGTCCATGACCTTGCGTGCATCTTCCATGTTGTGGACGACGCCGCTGCGCGGGACGTTCAGGCCGATGCTGATCATCAGGTCCTTGAAGACCTTGCGGTCCTCGCCGCGGCAGATGGCTTCGCGGTTGGCGCCGATCATCTGGACGCCGTACTTCGTGAAGATGCCGCTGTCGTAGCAGGCGACGGCGGTGTTCAGGCCGGTCTGTCCGCCGAGGGTGGGCAACACCGCGTCCACGGGATTGGGTCCCTTGGACTCGCGTTCGAGGATCTTTTCGACCGCCTCCGGGGTGATAGGCTCGATATAGGTGGCGTCGGCGAATTCCGGATCGGTCATGATGGTGGCGGGGTTGCTGTTGACCAGCACCACGCGGTAGCCCTCTTCTTTGAGGGCCCGGCAAGCCTGCACACCCGAATAGTCGAACTCGCAGCCCTGGCCGATGACAATGGGTCCAGAGCCGATGATGAGGATTGTGTGGATATCGGTGCGTCGCGGCATCGAAGAGGTCTTTCAGTTCAAAATCGGAGGTAATGTACAGATCATCGTAGGGATTGCCAACCCAGCCGGGCTGGAGTTCGCGGGCGTGTTGCGATACAATTGCCGATGTCGTATCACCTTGTAAACACATAGTTTGTCGTTTGCGAAGTTGCAGCATGGCGCGTATGGCCGCTTGTCTTGAGCTTGTCTCTTGGCGGGAATCCGGCAGATTTGGCTGGCTTCAGCGACGGTGCCCCAATTAACCAACTTCCCCCCATCATCCTTCTGCACGGCATCTTCGGGTACGACCGGCTCAAGCTGGGCCCGATCACGCTCAACTACTTTGCGGGCATCGGCCGGGCGATCGGCGACCGCGGCCACGCGATCCTGACGCCTCAGGTTCACCCTACGGCGTCGATCGCCCGGCGAGCCCAACAGGGCCGGGATGCGATTTTGCCTTTTTTGGCGGGTTTGGGCGGGCAATCCAGCCGCGCGATCATCATCGCCCACTCCATGGGCGGGCTGGATGCCCGCTATATGATCACCCACTTGGGGCTCGCTGAGCACGTCGGCGCATTGGTGACGATCGCCACGCCGCACCGGGGCAGCTCGCTGGCAGACTTCTGGTTTCACCATTCGGCCATGAAGCGAATCGGCTTGCCCGTCTTGGCGCAGCTTGGCTTGGACGTCGGTGCCGGAGCTGACCTGACGACGGCGGCGATGACGCGGTTCAATGACCAGACCCCGGATTCTCCGCAGGTCCGTTATTTCTCCATTTCTGCCGCCTGTCCGTCCGATCGGGTTCCCCTGCCGCTGCAATTTGGCTACCGCATCATCCGCCGCAAGGAAGGCGACAATGATTCGATGGTCTCGGTCAGCAGCGCGCAATGGGGCGAGCACCTGGGCACCTGGCCGGTGCATCATCTGCACGCGATCAACCGGCGATTCCCGATCGACGGCCGGTGCCCGATCGGCGATATTGCGCCAATGTACTTGCAGATTCTGGATCGGCTTGCGGCGGGCTAGAATAGACCGATGATGGGTTTTGGCATGGGCGGCTTGCCCGTGCGGGTTCCCAGGCGATTCGGACAACAATCATGAGCACCAACACCCCACCGTTCGCCATTCTGGCTGCTGCACTAACAGACCGCCCCCGCGAAGCGCCTCGGCTGGCGCGTGGCGCCGGCTTCGCCGGCTTGCTGTTTGACGCGTACTCGGCTCGGCTCAACATCCCCGATCTGACCCTCTCCGGTCGGCGGGACTTTCGGCATATGCTTGCCGCGCAGGATGAGCAGTTGTCGGGGCTGCGTGTTGACATCGGCATCAAAGGCATCTCGATCGGCGCGGACGTTGATCGCGTTTTGGCGCGACTGGACCGGGTGATGGAATGTGCGGTCGGACTGAGCTGCCGCCAGCTTTGCGTCGATCTGGGTCCGCTGCCGGAGCCGCCGCATACGCCGATCTCGAAGCCGGCGATCAAGCGGGAACCTGCGGGCCTGATTACTCTTCCGGAATCGTTGATTTCGCCAGCCCCCACCAGCCAATCCGAGCGAACGCCGTTCGACGCGACTGCGGCTGCTCAAGTCGATGCTGCGCTGCTCGACCTCGGGCGGCGTGCAGACCGGTATGGTGTTACGATCGCCTTCCGCAACGACTTGGCGAGCTTCGGCGCGCTTGAGCGTGCTCTTAGGGGCGCCGACTGCCCCTGGTTCGCGGTCGATCTCGATCCGGTCGCGATTCTTCGGGACGGCTGGGCGTTGGATGAGGTCTTCTCTCGCCTGGGCAAGCTCGTCCGGCATGTCTGCGCTTGCGACGCGGTGCTTGGGTCCGACCGCCGGACCCGACCCTCGGCGATCGGCCAAGGCAGCACGAATTGGGGGGAGTTTCTGTCGGCTCTGGATCAGGCCGGGTATCACGGCTGGATCACCATCGACCCGACCGAGCTGACGAACCGCACCGCCGCGGCGACCGTGGGTTTGGAATACCTGCGAAACGCTTGCCATTAGTATTACAGTTGCGCATCGTGCTAGAAGTTACACTTTGGCGGCCATCGGCGGCCGAGGAGACTCATGGGCATCGGAGCAGGAATCGAATCTGGCGGAGGGGTGGACGGCGTATCAGTGGAACTTGTCTTCAGCCACCCCTGGCCAATGCTCTGGCGACCTCTGCCAACCTCTGATGCGCCAGTTCACAGGCATAATCGACGCGGATGGTGCGGCGATAGCTTTCGATCTTGCTGATCGGATCGCGCTGCGCATCGGCCGCCTTCAGAAAGGGTGCGTGCAGGCGTTCCCACAACGCCATGACTTGCGCATAGGTCTGTGCGGTTCCCTGGCGAACACCGGGTGGGATCTCGTGTTCGCGCAGCAGCAAGCAGTGAGGAGGTAGCACGCGTGCCAAGCCGTCGGCGGTCTGCCGACTGGCCTTGGGCAGCGAGACGTCCTCTTCCGGCACAACGAGAACGACGCGCCCGTCGGGTGTCGGATATACGGCGGCTAGAAAGGTCTCGAGATAAAGGCGGTGTGCGGCCGCCAGCTGGCGGACCTGTTTGGCCGGCTCAATCGAGGCCCAACCGGCCACCAGGAGTTGTCCGAAGGGGTAGTTTTCAACGACACGGGGGCCCTCGATTCGATCTTGGGGCGCGTTGGCGATCAGATCCAGACAGACCCTACCTTCGCCGCACTTTTGGCGGCGCTGGCGTCTGGCTTCCTGCAGCGGCATGTACAGGCGGGCGAGCGTATCAAAATCCAGCTCGTCCCATGCCTGCTGTTCGGCCGCCGCCAGCGTGCGCTCCGCCTCAACATACTCATTGTGCATGAGCTGCCGCTGACCGACTTCGCAGAGGCCCTGTAGAACTTCGCTGATCATGCTCTCATTTCAGGCGTGGCGACGACCATCGGCACAGCCCGCGATATTGGGTGCGGCGGTCGCGCGGTTCACGCATCGCCGGTGACCATGTCCCTCATCGCGCCCACCGCGGCGATCCACTGGCGCTGCGTATCGGCAGTCTCATACATCAGGACATCGCCGAGGAGCACGAAATCTCGCTGTTCCAGGGCGCCTTTGATCGCGCGCAACTTGACGGCGAATTCGGTTAGCATCTCCTGCAGCGCCCGGCCCTCGACGCAGATCACGCCGGGGTCGAGCCGCAACAATTCCGCTGTCTTTACGATGGATTCCTGCGCAGTCTGCCAGCTTCGCAGACAGCCGCCGAGCTTTTCCATCGCCTTGCCCAACTGATTTTTCTGCAACAGTTCGGCTGCCTGGTCTTTCAACGGTCCGGCCTGCTCGATTTGGGCCGCCACCTCATCCAGGACCTGCATCGCGAGCGCTCGAGGATCCGCGGTCTCGATGAAAACGCTGTGGCCCTCCAAGGCGGTTCGCCGCATGGCAGCCATTTCGCCCGGCGGCGGCTCCTGGCCGTCGATCAACACCTGCACCACCAGCCGATTCACCCTCTGCAAATGGGACAAGACCTGCCCGACCGTGCATAAACCCAGATCCTTCACCGCCAACGGCTCGCGATCCACAGTTACAGCCACGCAGTCTCCTTCAGTTGTACAAAGGATCATCGGCACAACGACGGCCGTTGCGTGATGGCGTCCGATAATGTGGGGATACGGCTCTGCGCTGGCTGGGACCAACTTGACGCAACATGGCGAGTCCGTCAGACTTTGTGGAGTCTGCACACATCAGGCGGCTTGCTGGATGCCGCAGGTCGGCAGGGCTTTGGGTTTGCGTATGCGGAGGCGACATGGGAAAGCGCGTGCGACCGTTCGGCGTTCTGTTAATTGGCATGGTGATCGTCATCTCAGGTTGTCATACGGCGCCCGACTCGAAATGGCAATGGTACAAGGGCGCGCTGCATGTGCATTCGCTGTGGAGCGATGGCGATGAGTTTCCCGAAGTGGTGGCGCAGTGGCATCGGGATCATGGCTACAGCTTTCTGGCGATGACCGAACATGACCGCATTGCCCAAGACGATCGCTGGATCGACCTTGATGAGGACTTTGGTGAGGCGGTGGCCGAGGGCATGACAACCGATCCCGCGCGGCTTCCTCGGTCGCTGCAGAAGCGAGCCAATCGAGTCACCGGCGCGCAGCAGATGAGGCTCAGCACGCTCGACGAGATTCGCCCGCACATCGAGCAGCCGGAGCGATTCATCCTGGTCAATGCCGAAGAGATCACCGATACCTGCGGGAAAAAGCCCGTTCACGTGAACGCCATTAACCTCGGCACGGCAATCAAGCCGCAGCATGGGCCGACGGTGGTGGCCACGATCGATAACAACCTTCGCGCGGTGCGAGAGCAATCCGAATCGCTGCAGAGGCCGATGCTGGCGGTCGTGAACCATCCGAATTGGAAATACGGCATCACCGCGAAGGAATTGGCGGAGAGCCATGCCAGTTTTTTCGAGGTGTACAGCGGCGACCCGTCGGTGAATCATCTCGGCGACGATCGTCATCCGCCGGTCGAGCGGATTTGGGATCTTGCCAACACGATTCGCCTGGCCTGCCTCAAGCGGCCGCCGCTGTGGGGCATCGCCGGCGACGATGCGCACGAATACGGGGACTTGGGCATGCACCGCATGTGCCCGGGCCGGGGATGGGTGAAGGTGCGATCGAAAGAGCTGACGCCGAGCGCCCTGATCTCGGCGATGAACCGCGGGCAGTTTTACGCGTCGAGTGGCGTGGCCATTCGCAAGATCAGGACGTCATCGATCATGCTGAAACTCGAGATCGAGCCGGATGGCGGCGCCATCTTCACCACGCAGTTCATCGGAACGCTCTATGATCCGGATCTGGTTGCGGAGCATGGCTATGCGGGCGCGATCAACCCCGGGCGCATCGGGACGGTTCTGGCGACCGTCTATGGACGTCAACCCAGCTACAACCTGACCGGCAAGGAGCTTTATGTGCGTGCGGTCGTCACTTCGAGCAAACCCAAGGATCTTCCGACCTACCGCGGCCAGCTCGAGCAGGCATGGACCCAGCCGGTGCATTGCATCGATTTGAAATCGCGTGGGTAGAGAGAGCGGCGAGTTTCGCGTGTGCGGAGGTGCTACTGCTCCGCCGGTAGATAGATGCTGAACGTGGTGCCTTTGCCGACCTCTGATGCGACTTCGATGCGGCCCTTGTGGTGCTCGACGATCTCTTTGCAGATCGCCAGGCCCAGGCCGGTGCCCTTGGCTTCGCCTTTGCGGGTTGTGCCCTTGGTGGTGAAGAATGGTTCGAAGATCCGCGGCAGGTGCTTTTCGGCAATGCCTGGGCCGCTGTCGATCACCTGCAATTTGACCTCATCGGTCCCGTCGCATCGGCTGGCTTTGATCGTCAGCGATCCGCCCTTTCCCAGCATGGCATGGCGGGCGTTGATCATGAGGTTCAAGAGCACCTGTTCGAGTTGGACGGGATCGCCGAACACGGTCAAATCCGGTTGAACCTGGACGCGTAGGGCGATGGCATCTTTCTTGGGGTCGCGCGCCATGACCAATAGCGTTTCATCGACCAGTTTCTGCACAGAGACGCTGCCGAAGACCGATTGGCCGCGTGCAAGTCCGAGCATGGATTGGCAGATGCGGCCGGCCTTGTCGGCGCTTTGGAACGACTTGGTCAGGGCCTTGACGATGAGTTCCATGTCCGGCGTGGGCCCCTGGGCAGTCTGTAATGCATATTGGCAATAGCTGACGATGGGGGTGAGCAGGTTATTGAACTCGTGGGCGATGACGGCGGCGATGGTCCCGATGGTTGCCAGCCGCTGCGACTCCATGAGCTGACCATGCAATGAGTCAAGCTGCTGCTGCATGTCGCCGAGCTGTTGCGTCAGCGATTGTTCCAGTGCATGTGGTGCCGATGGGTTCTGGCTCACGGGGTCTCTCGCTCCAATGCCACCATGGCGTTTATCGGCACGCGCGATGTTCCGTCTTCATAATGCCCACCGGCGGCGCAGCAACTGCACCGCCGGCGTCAGAATTCCCGTGATTATCGGACCCCCAAGCCGCTACGGCACGACCAGGTCGAAGATCACGCTGACATTGGCGCGGATGCCGATCTGGCCCATGGGCATTGTCTGGCCGCCCTCGCCGCTGCTTTCGCCGTATTGGGCGGCGTTCTGGGTCATCGCATTCGTCCGGTTCCAGCCCCATTGCGAGCTGGCGCCGATGTAGCCAACGCCGCCTTCATGAATTGTCCGCGGCCGGCCGACGGTGCACCCCAACTCGCCGCTCAGGGCCACGGCCTTCTCCTTGGCCGCCTTGATGGCCATCGCCCTGGCCTGATCGCGATGCTTCCTCAGTTCTTTCGAGCGATAGTCAAATCCCATCAGCCGGTTGGCGCCGTTCTTCAGGCAGGTATCCACCAGCTTCTCGAACTGTTTCACATCCTTGAGCGTGATCGCGTATGCACGGCGCGCGTAGTAGCCATCGATCCCGAATGAAGGCCTGTTCGAATCCTTGTACCTGACATCGATCTCCAGATTGGCAGTCTGGATGTTCTTTTCCTCGACTTTCATTTCCTTGATGGCTGCCAGGAGGCGTTGGGACGCCTGGTCATTGGCGGCCTTGGTCCGGTCGAGTTGGGGATCAAAGGTCTCCACCCCCACATTGACGATGACCTCATCGGGCGCCACAAACACAACCGCCTCGCCGCTGGTGTTGATGGTCCGCGGCAGATTTCCCTCCGCCGCCTTGGCAACCGAGCCCATCACCAACGCCGCCATCGCTACCAACACGCTGATCCTGTTCATCGGGTTTCTCCTTTGGGTTTATGACTGCTTCATTTGAAGCCAACCTGTGCGCAGAGTTCCCGTCGCTGGTGTTTGTTACACGGCGGTTACATCGCGTTGCGCCAGTTGCCGATCAATAATAAACCGAGATCTCCGTCTTCCCCGCCAGGTTCTTCAGTTCGACCCACTCCTTTTCCGGATCGAAGCTGGTATATGCCTTGCCGTTCACCTCGACCCTGGCCATCTTCTTTCCCTCTGGGTGTCTGAGCCTGGCGCGGATCACCTTGGGCGCGTTGCGGGTCGGCGGATCGATGGTCATCCGAATCACGCCCTTGTTCACCTCGGACACGGTCTGCCAGGACACGTTGCCAAAGTAGGTTCGCGCGGCGGTGATGCCGATCTTTTTGCCATCCTCGAGCCAATACCTGGGAATGGCGGCGCCGAGCCAGAGTTCGTCGCCGCGTTCCTGGGCGAACATCAGGCGCAGCCAGTATGTGGAGTTGGACTCATCGGAGGACTTGTAGTGATCGCCACGCCAGTCGCCGATGTTCGGCAGCGCGTGCTCGGTCATCATGCGGGTGTCGGGGAAATAGCTGACTGCGAAGGCATTGAAAAACGCCCGGATGTAGTGCTTGGCCTCATCGCGCTGCAGGTAGGGCACCGGATTGTGCAGCAGATTGGCCTGCTGCGACACCCCGCCGTGGCTGAACCACCGCCGGTCAAACTCGTTATCCGGCAGCTTGTAGCCATACTGCTCAGACAGATACAGATTGTCCTCGTAATCCTTGATGATCCAGGTGGCCAAGGCGCTGTTGGGATCGACCGCGCCGGTGCGGATGAGGTAGATAGATCCTTCGAGTGTTTCGGTGATCCACCCGAACGACCGGCCGCGGCGATGCACGTCAGACGGTATCTTCGGCACCCAACTGGCATCGCGCAATCGAACGACGGGTGATCGGCGCATTGCTTCGGTGAAGGCGGCGATCAGATCCTTGTGATATGCGTCGGCCTCTTTGACGAGGCGTTTGCCTTCCGGATGCCCGGCGGCGGCCAGGGCACGGGCGGCGTTGTCCATGCCCCACCAACTGAAGTTGTTGTTCGACAGCCACACTCGCCAATCGCCGATGTCCTCGAGGCTGCCCGGCGGGAGCAGGCCTTTTTCAATCGCCCGCATTGGGGTGCGTTTGGCCTCTTCGATCGTGCGTTTTCGCTCGCGGGTGATCCAGTCGCACGCCTTGATCAAGCCGGTCGCGGCGTGATCGATCCACTTTTGATCGCGGGTGTACCAATAGTGTT
The DNA here is from genome assembly GCA_026693085.1 of Planctomycetota bacterium. Classification (GTDB taxonomy): domain Bacteria; phylum Planctomycetota; class Phycisphaerae; order Tepidisphaerales; family Tepidisphaeraceae; genus JAPLNB01. Next base: position 62,483 of record JAPLNB010000325.1, read on the forward strand.
CGCCCATGCACCAGAGGACCCAGCCATGATGCTGGTTGTAGCCGCCATGTTCATAGCCGTTCGCGCCGTAGAACATGCCATCCCGGCTGAGGTAATCGCCGGGGAGCTTGACCGTTCCCTGGTACTTCAAGAACGTCTCCAGCGCCCGCTGGGCCACGTCGTGGTAGCCGCGGCGATCGAGGTCGCTGATCATCATGGTCGATTCGTTGGAATAGACGCCGTAATGGAACGTGCCGACCTTGGCCATGTAACAATCGGAGTCTCCGACCTCTCGCTCGGTGTTGATCAGCAGATGCGAGACATCGGCCTTATAGAAATCGTTGACCATTGCCTCCGGCGTCTGAATCTGCGTGCCGGCGGCGATGCGGGAACGCCAGTAATCGCGGACCTTTGCATGCAATTCCGTGAACCTCATCTCCCGCAACTTCTCGATGTCTTCCACCGCATCGATCGCCACAAACGGTATCGCCGTATCAATCGTTCTCGTCTTGTCATTGGACGACAGCATGGCCCGGAATGCCACGCGCCCATCGGTGTCGCTCAGCGTATAGGCGTCCTGTGGATCCGGCGAGGCGACTCTCATCCGCAGTGTCTTCTCCACATCCGTCAGAATGTTGCCCCCCGCGCGGATCAGCTTCTGCTGTCCCTTCCCGTGCGACACCGCAAGGTCCAACTTCGCCACCACATCGCCGCCGCTGATATTCTCCATGTCAAATCGAACCATCAGCACCATTGCACTATCCGCAAGAATCCGCTCGCCCGGCCTCGGCACGCCGTTCAGGGGAATCGCGAACGCCGTCTGCCGATACCTCACCCCACCCTCCTCCCACTGATTCACGATGATCGGCAGACATCCATCGGCCAACTCCCGCTTGACGGGAGCCGACTTTGGCAAGCCGAAGCTGTAGCGGATCTCATCCCCCTCCCACTTGCAGAGCGGCGTGTCTTTGCCCTTGATTCGCGCAATCCAGTTCTTGTTGCAGACCACATCGCCGTTGGCGTCGGAGCGGAAATGCTGCCGGGTTCCCTCGAAACTCAGCGGGATGTACTGCGGCGACTTTGCCGGGGTATCGGCCCATGCCCTGGTGAATGTCTGTTCCGGCATCACCTTGACGCGCGAATACAAGTCCATCTTCCGCTCGTCGCGCCGGTTTGCCTGCCACTCTTTTTCCGCGCCTGCGTAGGTCACCGTGGACCCCGCTCGCCTCACCAGTACACCAAAATCCGGCAGGAGGATGTGGCCGTACTTGATCAGGTCCCTGGCTGCGAATGAGAACGTGTCCTCTGCGGCCCGGATCGTCACGATCGTCTCATCAAACGAGTTGTACCCCTTCGGCTCGGCGTAGAGCACTTTCGCGAGCACCAGGTCCTTCGCATACGCCGACGCCGCCGTCAGCGAGCCATTGAAGACCTCGATTGTCTTGTCATGTCCGTGCTGCCGTCCGGGAATCGTCCAGAGCACCTCGAATTCCATTGGGCGGAGGACCGAATCGGTATAGGTTTCAAACGATTCGACCTGTGGCAGCTCCGCCTTGGCGACCACTCGCACTTTCATGGTTGTGCGATAGGCCGCATCGAAGGCGCCGACGTCCTTGAACTCCCTTGCGTTCACGGGCGCGAATGTCCAGGTGTATGTGGAGCCGGCAACCTCGAGCTTGGCATCGGCGGCTCGCCATTTGCCCTTGTACCAATCGCCCACATCGAGCCAGCCCTCGCTGCCCGAGCCTGATGTCCGGTCTCGCGGAATTCGCCGCTGTGGCCAGCCCGACTGCCAATACTCCACGCGCAGATCGTCGGGGGCGGGCAGTTTCGCGCCTTCCGCAAATATGGCCACCACTCTGAAGATGTCTCTCTGATCCTCCCAGAAGACCCCGTAATCCCGCCCATCTTTCTCCCACTTCATCACCTGGCCAAACGGCGCGGCATTCATCGCCGCGCCCTCCTGGAGCCCCGGTGGCAGATCCGGCGTTTTGTGCGCGCACCCGATGGACGAGAGAAGCACCCCGCACAACACGGCGAAGGTCAATACTGTGAAAACGCCTCTCATGATTCCTCCAATGCCGATCGACTTAGCCATGAAATCGCTCGGCTTGTTTCGCGGCCATAGTGAGCACATCCGGCGTATCTGCCGACGTCCACGTCAGTTTAGCAACAATCGCCCGGCACCGCTCCTCCATCTGGTCAATGTGGATCAGCGGTTGTCCTTGCGTGCCGTACGTTACCCGATCAATCTCCCTTGCCGCGCAAACGAGAAGCCCACGGAGACTCATCCGTGGGCATTCCGTGCACTTGAGGAGATTTGGATTACCGCCCCGTGATTTTGGTCAGGATCCGAGTTTTCTCAGGCGACGTTCGCCTCGGTCACCACATCGCCGACGCCGATCGTGCGGTTGCGGCCGGCTTCTTTGGCCTTATAGAGCAAGGCATCGGCCATGGCGACCAACTGGTCTGCGTGTGGCGGCGACTGGCCGCACAGTGAAGCGACGCCGGCAGACATGCCGACGCCATTGGCTCTTTTCAACAGCGTCGCCGAAGCCGCGGCAAACTCCTCGCGAATTCGATGCACGACACCGAAGGCCTCGTCGCGGTCGGCGTGCGGCAGGAGGAGCACAAACTCGTCGCCGCCATACCTGGCCGCGACGTCCATGCGCCGCTGGTTCGCCCGGATGACTTTCCCCGCCAGCACCAGAAGCTGATCGCCGATCTGGTGCCCGTAAGTGTCATTGATTTTCTTGTACCCGTCCAAGTCGATCATGACGCAGGACAGGTCTTTTTCATATCGCTGGGCCTCGGCGAACAATTGCTCCAGCAGATGGCTGAAGTGTCGGCGGTTGTACAGCGAGGTGAGGGGATCGGTGGCCGCCATTTCCTCGACTCGCTTCAGCGAGTCCTGTAACTGCTCGTTTCGCTCACGGAGCGCCGCCGCCGCTCGCTCCAGTTCCTGCCGGAGGGACTCGTTCTCGCGTTTGATCTTCGCCGCCGTCAGGTTCTTCTCGACGACCAGGGGGATCGTGAACAGGTACTCCCCGAACTTCACTACATAATCGCTCGCCCCTTTTCTCATGGCTTCGGCGGCGATCGTTCCGACGTTCTCTCCCGTCACCATCAATACCGGGGTATCGCAGCGTTTGGTGATTTCGGCGAGCACTTCCATGCCGCTGCCGTCCGGCAGATTGTAGTCGCAGAGAATCAGATCGAACGCCGCCACGTCCTGCGCCAGCGCGTCTTTGCGCGAACCGACCCCGACCACGGTCCCTTTGCCGAAGTGGTCCTCCAGTCTCTCGCGCATCAGCTCCATCTGGTCCGCGTCGTCTTCGATGATGAGCAGTCTAAGGTTCGCCACTGTCCCGACCCTTCGTGAGCACGCTCCGCCAAGAGCGCTATGTTCTTATCGATGACCTACGATATCTTCCCTGGCCAGGCAAACGTTTTTTCTCGCTGCAATCCATGCAGTTTCTCCAGTTTGCCACCTTCGCTTTACCTATTTTCTCCTGTCGTCATCTCCGGCACTCGGCCGGCGCCAGATGGTGCTGAGGATACTGGTGTATCATCATCCAGTAATTCGTGCTCGCCAGCACAGTCTTGAGGAACTGCTCGGCGTTGGCGGGCTTGATGGTGTAGCTGTTGGCCCCGTTCCTCGCCGCCAGTTCCATCTGCTGCTCGTCGCTGACACCGGTCATCATGACGACCGGTATCTGTCGGCGTTCGGGCGAGCTCTTGATCGTCTTGAGCACGTCGAGGCCGGATAACCCTGGCATCTCGATATCCAGGTAGATCAGGCCCGGGCGCGGCGCGCCCTCGTACTTTCCTCGCTGAAACACAAAATCCAACGCCTCGTGCCCGTTGGCGGTCTCATGAATGCGGTTGGCGATTTTGCACTCGGAGATCGCCTCCCGTATCAACAACCGGCAGTCTGGATCGTCGTCGACCAGCAGAATCGTTATCGGCTCGCCAGCTTTCGGCATGGCTCTGCACTCCTGTACATCCGGTACGGTCACCATTCTCCGCTCCCATCCTCTCAGGCCGCACTTATCAACTGCTCGCCATTATCACAACTATCCTCGGCATCCTCCGCCTGATCCTGCCGAGCCTTGCTCGGCATCGTAAAGTGGAAGGCGCTTCCCTTGTCCACCTCGCTCTCGGCCCAGATCCTCCCGCCATGCGTCTCGACAATGCTCTTGACGCTAGCGAGTCCCACTCCTTTCCCCGCGACGTTCATCTCAGCCGAATTCCTCCCTCGGCGGAAAACGTAGAACACCTTTGGCATGTCATCCTTGTCGATGCCGATGCCGGTGTCCCTTACCCAGAATTCGACCTCTTCGCCAACGGTGATGCAGCCCAGGTGAATCTCGCGTACCGGCCCGTCGCCCATGTACTTGATGGCATTGTCGATCAGGTTCTGGAACACCTGGCGCATCCTCGACTTTTCGCAGTAGATCGTCGGCAGCGGCTTGTCGATCTCGATCGAGATCTGCCTCTGCTTCAGATCGTTCTCAAAGATCCCCGCGATCTCGCGCACCACCGCATCAAGGTCCACCATTTCCATTTTCTGCCGCCGCGTCTTGATCCGCGACAGTTCCAGCAGTTCTCCGATCAGATTGGTCTCGATCTCGACATTTTTTTGGATCCGCTCGAGGCGGTGGACAATCTCTTCATCAAACTTGGCGCGGTTCTTCATCAGCAGCATAGTGGCCATGCCCCCGATGTTGCGGAGGGGGGCATTCAAGTCGTGCGACACCGCGCGAAGGAAGTCCTCTTTCTCGGCCATCTCCGACGACAGTCGTTTGTTCGCCGACTCCAATTCGGAGGTGCGGCGGCGGACCTTTTCCTCCAGGCTGTGGTTGGCCTCGGCGAGGTTGGCGTTGGCGACCTGCAGATCCTCCTGGTGCTGGCGGATTCGCCTGGCCATCTCGTTAAAGGACCTGGCCAGCATGCCGATTTCGTCCGGCCGGTCGGTGGCGACGCGGGCATTGTAATCGCCACCGGCAATACGGTTGGTCGCCTGCACCAACTGGCGGATCGGCAGGAAAATCCGATGCACGAGGCCCGACGCGAGCGGCAGGCTCAGCAGGAAGATCAGCGACCCGATCGCCACGCCGATCAAGCTGACCCGCTGGAGCATCGCCTCTTCGTTGTTCTGCGAGATTCCGACGGTGACATACCCGAGCAGCCGGGTGCCCGACTCGCCGGGAGTCGGCGTCTTGACGGGCCCTGGCGGCGAAGACCGCGAATCGTGTTTGCCGTAAACCTCAAACACCGGGGCTGTCAACTGGAGAAATGCTCCGAGCGAGGGCAAATTCCTCCGCGATACCTGCATCAAGTGCTGCGTGTTCGTCTGAAACTGCCCTATCCCACGCGCGCCTCGGGTTCCATAGTCGGGGTCGCGGCACGCGACCGCCAATGACTGGCCGTCCGGGTCATAGAACGCCACCAGGACGATGTTCCGGCTTCTGAGCAAGTCGCGGCCCAGGCGATGCATCTCGCCCACGTCCCCCAACTCGTACGGCATCTCCGCGGCCAACGCCAACGTCTGCGCGATCTGCCTCGCCTGCTCGCCCAGGATATCGGACAATGCCTCGCGGCTCTGCTTAACAAACAGGAACGAGCTGACGCCCAGCGCCGCCATCAGCAACAGGCTGAAGCTGACGATCAGCTTGCCCTGCAGGCCGAGGTACCGCTGCCACACGGACGGGCTCAGGTCGTCATTGTCCGCAGGTCCCGGCTTGGCACCGGGAGGGAGTTGTGAGACCGACGTTGTCATGAGTAGAGTCGCCGACCGGCGTTCCGCTCACTTCATCGTCGTGTACCCAGCCTCCCTTAACTGCTTCATCCCCGCAACTGCACATCACAAGCGATTACCATCTCCGGCCGGACATCGGTCAGGCCAGGTATTATCGGACTCTCTTACAGGATCGACACCATGAATGATGAGTCAGGCCGCGCGGATCTGACTCATCATGCATCGATCAACATTCGTTATTTTTGCTCTGGGCGCACCTTCAGGTCCTTGAGTGCCTCCTGCACCGCGAGCGTGGCAAAGCCGGTGGCGATGTCGGCATTGTCCTCCATCCACTTCTTGTCGCCGACGAAGCTTCCGTTGTCCTTCTGCAGCGATGCCATCTTGTCGATCAGTTCGATGCGCCAGTCATGCTTATTCCCCTGCGGGTCCACAAGGGTCGGCTGGCCATACGCATGCAGCGCCCTGGCGAGGGTGATGTAGTAATAGAATAATCCGTACTGCGCGTTGCCCGGATCTCCGGCCCGCATGCCCGGGTTCTCCTCCAGCGTCCAGTTTCTGGAAATCCATTCCCAAGCGGCCTTCACCCGCGGATCGTCCTTGCTCAAACCACAATAGATATAGCTCTTGAGCATGGCGTAGGTCATTGACCCATACGCCCGCAGCATGCGTTTGCCGTCGGCACCGGCGTATTCACCTGCCATCGATTCCCCGCCATTGGCGGGCGTATAGATGGCGCCGCCATCATTTCCGGCCCACTTTTGATCGTTGGTCTCGGACAGATTCTGCATGCGGCTGACGAACTTCAATGCTGCTTTGAAAGCCGGATCATCGGCCTTCAGTCCCGCATCGTGCATCGCCTCGAGCATCAACTGGGTATTGGACCCGTCGGGCCTGCCCTTGCTTCCATAGCCGGTCCCGCCGAACCACGGGTTTCCCACATCGATCTGCTTTTCGCCGTTGGGCCCGCCGGCAATCGTGTCGGTCCACTGCAGGCTTTTCAGATACGCCACGGCCTTGTCGATCGCGGGCTTGAAGCCCGGCTCGTCCACGGCCGCCAACGCGCTGATCGCGATTGCGGTGTTGTAGTTGGCGAGCAGGTCTTTATAGATTCCTCCATCCTCCCACTGATACGACAGGAGCTTGTCATAGCCCTTCTTCACGAAGTCGGTTTTGATGGAGTACTTCGGATCTTGGACGATCGCCCGCAGCGCAATGGCGGTGACGGCTGGGGGGACCCTTTCGGCCTGCCAGGAGCCATCGGGCTTCTGCGAGGACCGCAGATACGCGGTGGCTTTGTCGACAATGGCTTGGCCCTTCGCCGCGGGGTCTTTTGGCTCTGCGGCGACGGCGGCGGTCGCGGCCAGAACCACCACCATGGCCATTGCACCAAGAAGTCGGACGATGCTCTTCATGACTATTCCCTTCTCTAACTCACCTGCACACAGTCAACGCATCCGCAGGTTCGCACACAAGACGGCGGCTGGCGTTTGTAAGTCAAGTCGCTCGGATTTTAGCATCCGACGATCGCGGGTTGCCGGCCGAGCTGTCCCACCCATATAACCCTCGCATTTGCCGAGCGTTGTCCTTTGTGCAAAGTTTGCACAATCTTTTTCTGTGCTGTACAGAATGCCGTATTTTGCGGTCTACAATCCTCTATCCCAAATCGCTGGCTCCGGATAATCTATTGTCGATCCATGTCAGACTGCGATCCCATCCAGATTGAGTCCACGGCGGCTCGGGTTGAGGCGTCGGCGGCGGACAAACGGCTGAAGATGCCGCAGCCGTTGGGGGTACGGCTGATCGCGGTGGCGGATGTGGGGCTGCCGGGGCGGGCGGGGAGCGAGGGGGCGATGGACCATTTGTATGTCGGTCTGCTGGGGTTGGTGCGGGAGGAGGGGGAGGCGGGATTGGTGTACCAATCGGAGAGCTTTCGGCTGTGCTTTGCGATGGTGGAGGGGTTGATCGTGCATGAGACGTACCGGGCGGCGCAGATCGAGGTGACTTCGCTGGCGGGCTTGGAGAACAAGCTGGTTGAATCGGAGATTGAGTACACGCGGCAGCGTGGGGTGACGGCGGGGACGGAATGCCTGGTGCTGATGGACCCATCGGGCAACTGGCTGGAGATCACGGATCGGCGGGAGGTGCGTTGAGGGGTTCGGCGGGGATGAAGTGAGTGGGGTGGGAATCATGGGGTGTGCTCGGGGGGCTTGGCTTGGCAGGTCTTGAGGAATTCGACGGCGTTCTGGCGGCGGGCGAGTTGGGCTTCTTTGCTATCGTCGAAGGGTTCGTTGGCGTCGCGGATGCGTTGTTCGACGAACTCGAGGCGGCGAAGGCGAGGAGGAGGTCGGACTGGAAATGGAGGGTTTGGCGGATGGTGTTGAGAGCGCGGAGGAAGGCGGGTCGGCGTAGCCAGCGGCGGAGGATGGGTGCGGAGGGCCAATCGGCTGGAGAGGGGCCGGCGGGGTTTTTGAGGAAAGAGCGGAGGAAAACAGTTTGGCGGCGAGTGGTACCGGGCATGTTTGGCATAAACTCCTCCTTTTTCATTGTTTGGAGCGTATTAGCGAGGGGATGGGGGGGGGAAAGCGACCCCAAACCGACCCCAAACCGACCCCAAAGTGACCCCAAAGCGACCCCAAACCGACCCCAAAGCGATCCCGTCGGGGGTGAGAATGAGCAATGACCAAGATCGAATGACCAATCAATGAGCAAATCCGAATGACGAATTGGAAAGGGGGTTGTGGGAATGTGAGGGGGAGAGATGGGGCGAAGGGGGCGGAGTTTGGGCGCGGGGATGGGGTGAGGCGAAGATGGGGGATGTGGCGGTCGTGCGCGCGCATCATGGTCCTCCGTATTACGGGTGGCGCTGCGCGAGAGGAGGGGTGCGCGCGCAGCGCATTTTGGGGGAAGTGAGAGTTTGCTGGGAAAAGCGAGGAAGATTTTCTGGATTTTTTCTGGATGCGCAGCGCGCTTTTTATCTTTTTATTGTGTGGCGTGAAGCAGGGGAGGGGGTGGTTGGTTCATCGACGGCGGCATGTTGGGCGGTTGGGGCTGGTGTGGTGGTTGTGGGTGGTGAGGACGCGAAAACCGTCCCCGTCCCGGTTTTCGTCGCGTATGTTGC
>JAPLNB010000326.1 GCA_026693085.1 Planctomycetota bacterium
TTGTCCATCGTCAATAGCCGTTCCATGGCTTACTCCTGTTAAAAACGCCCGACTCCGTCGGCCAAAAGCCATTCTACACCTCCTCTTACGCCTTCTCCCGAAAAAATGGGCACACCCCAGCCGAGCCGTCTCTCCGCTGCCCCGCGACGCTCGGCTGCGCCAGCGCCTCAGACTCACGCCGCCGCAACTGCCCGCACGCGGCATCGATGTCCCTGCCGCGGGACTTGCGCACGTGCGCATTCACGCCCTTCTGCCGCAGAATCGCCTGGAACTGCAGAACATCCCGATCCCTCGGACGCCGATACGGCAGGCTCGGAACCTTGTTGTACCGGATCAGATTCACGTTCGCCCGCAGCGCATGACAAAGCGGCGCCAACTCCCTCGCATGCTCCGGCCGATCGTTCACGCCCGCCAGAAGAATGTACTCGAGCGTAATCTCCCTCCCCGTCGTCTGAAAATAAAAACGCACGGCATCCAGTATCTCGTCGAGCGGAAAATGCTCGGCCCACGGAATCAGCTCCCTCCGCAACGCTTCATTCGGCGCATGCAGTGACAACGCCAGATTCACCGGCAGCGCTTCCTGCGCCAAAGAACGAATACGCGCCGGAACTCCCACCGTCGAGACCGTGATCCGCCGGGCACCCATATCAAAACACCGCGGATCGTGCAGAATCCGCACCGCTGCCACTACGTTCGCATAATTCGCGAGAGGCTCGCCCATCCCCATAAACACAATGTTGCTGATCCGACGGCCGCTCGGCTGCATCCGCCGGTTCAAAAACGCAATCTGCTCCACGATCTGACCGGGAGCCAGATTACCCTTCAATCCATTCAACCCGCTCGCACAGAAGCGGCACCCAACGGCGCATCCCACTTGGCTGCTCACACACGCGGTCCGACGATAGCCATCCGGAATCATCACCGTCTCCGCGCTTCGCCCATCAGGCCAGCTCAGCAGCAGCTTCATCGTGCCATCATTGCTGACCTGCTCGCGAGTTCTGCTCGCAGAGAGAAAAACAAGCCGCTCACCCACCAGTTGGCGATCCGCTGGAGACAGGTTGCTCATCTGCGCAGGATCGAATACCAACTTCCGGTAGACCCAGTCCAGCAACTGGTCAGCCCGAAAAGCCGGCCAATTCCACCCCCGCACCGCCGCCGTCAACGCGTCTGATGTCAGATCGAAAAACGGCACTTTCGCAAGAGATTCGGTCATAGATAGCATACAATTCAACTGATCGGTGATCCCTGTGGGTAGTGGCGAACTGTGTTCTGCATTGCAGAGAAGACCGTACCTCGGAACCTTGACTGACCGAACGATAGCTATTCAGCCCAAGTGGTGCAATGAGTCTTTCGCCAACAAACCATCGTCGACCTCCTGATGTCGCCGAACAAAAATCCGGCCTAACCGGCCCGCCGCAACCCGGAATTACGCCCGGCGGTGGGAAATGGGCAGATCGCCCTCAGGAGCCAAAACACCCAGCGACCCCTGACACAGACGCCCCCGACGGCCTGACCGACGAACAACTCATTGAGTCATACCGCCTGGGAAACAAGACCGGATTCTCCCAACTGGTCGAACGCTACCAACGCGAACTGTTCCATTTCCTCGTCCGCTTCCTTGGCGACCGATCCGCTGCCGAAGATGTCTTCCAGGAGACATTCCTCCAAGTGCACCAATCCGCCAGTCAGTTTGATTCCCAACGCCGCTTCCGCCCTTGGCTATTCACAATCGCCGCCAACAAGGCCCGAGATCTGATGCGTTCTCAGGCCCGCCGCCCCACCAACCCCCTCCAAGCCTCCATCAGTCCCGGCGACGAGGAAAGCGGACAGTTCATCGACCTGATGCGCTCTCTGGCGGCCGGACCCGGCGAAAATCTCGAAAAAGAAGAACTCCAACGCATCGTCCAGGCAACCGTCATGGGAATGCCCGAACACCTGCGAGAGATCCTGCTCCTATCTTATTTCCACCAATTCCCTTACAAACAAATCGGTGACATCCTCTCCATCCCCCTCGGCACCGTAAAATCCCGACTTCACGCCGCCGTCGCGCACTTTGCCGACCGTTGGAGAGCTCTTCAGGAGAACAAACCCCAGGGCCAATGAGTATTACCTCTTGATTACATTGGTGCAGTTCTAACTCATGTCGGTACAGCGTGGCATGAACATCTGTCTTGCAGCCGCCAGCATTGGCCGATATGACAGTACAGGAAAACAAGTCGTAGAAGCGACGATGGTGACGCTTTTCATATCGACAGGATGCTTATGCTAAGACTGAACGACGATGACAGTCGGGCTGTTGACACAATACTCGATCTGCGCGCTTCCGGGAAAAAGCTCGCCGACCGTGAAGTCGCCGCCGCAGATGCCGGCAGCGCGCCAACTCTGCCCACAGATGTGCAGACCAGGCTCAAAACCGTCGCATCTCTGCTGGGGCTGCTTGAAGCATTGCCCGCCGACGATCCGCCAGGCAATCTGGTGATCAGAACACTGCGGGCCGTTGAGAACCACGCCCAACTCCACGCGCCAGAACCTTGGCCGTTCGGCACATCGCCAGATTTGATCGACGATCTCAGGCCCCAGGCATAACTCGCCACAACAGAGCAATCTGATCTTTTTTCAGCGACAAACACCCAACTGCAACCCGTTCAGTTTCCTTCATCCGAAACGCAACGGGCTGACCGCCGCAATCAGCGCCTCCACCTCATCGTCGCTGTGATCGCTCGAAAGCGTAATACGCAGTCGGCTCGTATTGGCCGCGACGGTCGGCGGACGGATCGCAATCACCAATAGTCCCTGATCGCGCAATCGCTCCGCAGCTTCCATCGCCCGATGCTCGCTCTTTAGAATCACCGGAATAATCGGCGAATCGCCCGGACACATCGCAATGCCTTTGTCCAACAAAGCCCTGCGTACGCGACGGGCAAGCCCACGCACCCGCTGCTGACGTTGCGGCTCGTCCTGCAGAACGCCAATTGCAGCCACAGCCGCCGCAGCCAGTATCGCCGGCGGGCTCGTCGAGTATATGTACGCTCGCCCGCAATTCACCACCGCATCGCAAAACCGCCCTGATCCACACACCGCCCCACCAGCCAAACCCAACGCTTTCGACAGCGTAACGATGGCGATGTCCACCACGCTCTCCAACCCGCACTCCGCCGCATACCCCGCGCCCGCCGGACCGTACACGCCGCTGCCGTGCGCTTCGTCCAGAACCAGCACAAAAGGGCGCTTCGCTTTCACCTCCGCCAAACCGGCCAGATCCGCCGCATCACCGTCCATGCTGAAGATCGATTCCGTAATCACAACCTGGAGCTGCCCCTCTGGAGCCGCCGCAAGTAGCCGCTCAAGTTTGCCCAGGTGATTGTGCGGAAAGACTCGAAACCCCACCCCCGACCCTCCTGCCGCATCGATCAGCGAAGCATGGCAGAGCTTGTCCAACAGAAACCGCCCGCCAGGACCATGTCGCTTAACCGCAGCCGCCAACGTCTGCACAACTGCCTGCGCCGTCTGGTACCCGCTGGCCAACAGCACCGCTGCCTCAGCCTGCTTCCACCGCGCAATCGCCGCTTCCGCAGCCTGCTGTTCCAGCGAATAACCCGTGATCAGCGGCGATCCTCCGCTGCCCATCCCGCAACGCACAACGGCCTCCCGAGCAGCTTCCAAAACACGTGGGTGATGCGTAAGCCCCAGATAATCGTTCGACGCAAAGTTGACCAACCGACGGCCGTACAACTCAACATGCGTCGAATCCAATAGCCCAATCGCGTGGCGGACTCGCCATTGCTGCGATTTGCGGCGGCTATACAACTGCTGGTCCAACAGTTCGTTGAGCAATTGGTTGCTCATGCCACGACCACCGTCAGACCCCCAGCCGCTCACCTGGGTCGCGACGGCTCAGTCGCTCCCTCGTCCGGACTCTCCGGCATCTCCGCAACATCGCCCGCCTCGTCTTCTATCGCTGCACCCGTCATCTCGGCCAGCTTCTGCTTCATGAGCCGACCCACCTTGAACTTCACGGTTCGCTTCTCAGGAACCTCCACCGGCTGCAGCGTCTTTGGATTCTGGGCGCGACGCGCTCTGCGCAGCTTCGTCTCAAACACGCCGAAGTCGCGAAACTCAAGGCGGTTGCCGCGGCCAAGCTCATTGATGACTTCGTCCAGGAACTGCTGCACGATCCGCTTGACCTGCACGCGCCGCTCTTGGGTGGCATCGGCAATGCGATCAATAAGTTCTTTCTTCGTGATTGTCGCCATAATCTACCTCGAAGAGCTGTTAAAACCCGACGTGATACCGACTTAGCCATCTAATGATCGCAAGCCGACCGCCCGGAGTCAAGACATAAGTACACAATTCGTCATTTTTTGCGAGAATGGCAGAGATGGCCTGCCTGTCCGTCCGGAGGGCACTTTTTGCCACCCAGACGCCCCCTACCGGTAGATCACACCCGTTTTTTCAATGATCGTCCGACGGGAATAATAGCCCGCCCCGTCGTTCGTCTGATGGTCATCGGTCAGGCTGTAGATGAAACTGCTGCTCAGATCTTCATATCCAACAAATGCGCCCGGCGCCCGCTCGTCACGCCATAGCATGATCGGCGGCTCCCACGCCGCGACCGCCGGCGTAAATGCCAACGCAACAGCCGGCGAATCCACATACTGCCGACCGCCAGCCGACGCCAACCCACGCTGATGCGCAACCGCACACCCGCCGGCCAATGTCATCAAGATCAAAATCAAGGCTTGCCGCATGCTTCCTCGCTGCCAGGCCTCAATGCATGACAAAGCCGATGCCGCGTAAGCACATCCGTTGCGGATTCGCCACAGAACCCCCGAAAACCGCCACAAACACCGGCCGCCGAAAGATCTATCTGTGACGGATGTTGCCCCCAGCCAACACAGAGATGTTGCACTGCCGCACCCGTCGGCCTATCCCACGGGTGCTTCGCGGCCCGCCGAATCATCGCTGGGTTTCCCCCGCCGGGGTCGGTACGTGAGCTTCGGTGGTTCCATGCTGACCACGGTATACGGCGGGACACTGCTGGTAATAAAAACGTTGCCGTTGATCACCACGCCTCTGCCGATCACGGTGTCGCCACCGAGGATCGTGCTGCCGGAGTACAGCGTCACGTCGTCTTCAATGGTCGGATGTCGCTTATGCCCCCGGAGAAGCTGCCCGAATGCTGGCGCCAAAGCCCCCAATGTCACGCCCTGATAAATCTTCACATTGTTGCCAATCTGTGCCGTCTCACCAATAACGACCCCCGTCCCGTGATCGATGAAGAACCGCTCACCAAGCTCTGCGCCGGGGTGAATATCAACCCCGGTCTCGCTGTGCGCATACTCGGTCATGATACGCGGCAGCAGCGGAACCTGCTGCTCGTAAAAAACGTGTGCAAGCCTCTGAACGGTAATCGCGTACAGGCCTGGGTAGCAGAAAATCGTCTCATCCGCACTCTGCGCCGCCGGGTCTCCGTCAAACGCCGCCTGCACGTCCGTCGCCAGAATCCGCCGGATCCCTGGAATTCGGTCGAAAAAGGCAGCGACGATATCCCCGGCCCTCGACTCGCACTCCTGCGACTCCTCGGTCTGCCCGTTGGCGCCCGGCAACTGCGCGGCATACCGCAGGCACAGACGCACCTGATCGAAAAGCATGTCCGACAGCTCGGTAACCAACTCCCCTGTCCGGTACGTCACATTCTCACGGGTCAGTCCCTGTTTCCCGAAGTAGCCCGGAAAAACCAGTTGCCGCAGCCGGAAAATGCCTTCGACGATGGCGTCGCGGCTCGGCAGATACACCTGGTTCAAATGCTGCATGCGCGGCTCGGCCAAGATGCTCTCAACCAGATGATCCGCCACGCCAGGAAGACGTTTTTGTAACTCACTGTGTTTCATGTTTCACATGCACGGCTCATACGCCCGTGCCCCCGTTAAAGTATTGACTGTCAAAACGATTGAGATCAACGACATGGCGGCGCGATTTTACTCGCAGCCGCTGCTACAGACGCACCGAAAATGGGTAGGCAAGTTCGGCATTGCCACAATGATACCGCTTGCGTGCGGGGGAGGCAAATCCATAATACCCCCCACGTAAAACATATTACGCCCCAGGCGATCAGCAGATAGGACAGCCCTATGGAAGTACTGATGATCGGGATCTCCGGCATGCGAGGAACGGTCGGCGGCACGCTGACGCCGATCGTCATCAACCAGATGACCTCGGCATTTGCCGTCTGGCTCAAGCAGACCCAGTCGCCCGCCAACGGCTCCCATTTCCGCATCGCGTTCGGACGCGACAGCCGCCCCAGCGGACCCTGGGTGCGCGATGCGGCTGTCGCCGGCCTGACCGCATCCGGCGTCGAAGTCATCGATCTCGACGTGGTCAGCACACCAGGCGTCGCCATGATGGTCAAACACCTCAACGCCGACGCCGGATGCATCGCCACCGCCTCGCACAATCCCATCCAATGGAATGGCCTGAAGTTCCTCGACCGCCAGGCGACGGCATTGCCCGCGGAGTTGGCCGACCAGATCATCGCGTTGTACGACGCGAGAGCGGCCGACTACGTGCGCGTCGAAAAGCTGGTCCAGCCCCAGCGGAACACCGAAACGCACGCCCTGCATGTGAAAAGCGTCCTGAAATATGTCGACGTGCTGGGGATCTCC
>JAPLNB010000327.1 GCA_026693085.1 Planctomycetota bacterium
GCAGTATATATACTTAGTACAGGGATTCAAGAAAATCGTTGGTGCGAAAAGAGATATTTCCGAGGAAACATCCCGCCTCCCGCTATTCGCTCCGCCCAAGCAGCCCCACGGCCTCGACGGCCGATCCCAGAGGTGCGACAAATACTGGTTCGTCAGGGCTGATGCACCCGCACAAAGCGCAACTGTAGTACGAGAGGGCGACGGCGGTTACAATGGCGGGACGCATGGTGGAATCCAGCGCGGCAAGGCAATAAGTGGGCTTTTAAGAGGAAGGCCGTACACATGGCTAATCGAAATTTTCCGGTCGGCGACTACTCGCGACGCGATTTTGTTCGGAACGCGGTTGCAGTGGCGTGTCTGAGCGCTGCGGCTTCATCGTCGGGGTTGCTCCCGAGCGCTTTGGCGGCTGAAGGGCAGTCGTCAACTGGGGGCAAGGCGTTGATCGGCTCGAATGTCTACGGCTGGACGCAGTATGCGCAGCGAGACAAGAAGCCCTTCGACATCAACCAGGTCATCTCGGTCCTGGCAGACCTCGGGTATGACTACCTGGAATCGTTCATGGATGTCGATAAGCCCGACAACAACGGCAAGCTCGCCGAGCAGTTCAAAGCCAAAGGCCTGAAGCCCATCAGCATCTACACCGGAGCTCGGCTTCACGAAGCGGCCAACGCATACAACAACGTGGCCAAGGTTCTTGCTGCGGCCAAAGTCTGCCAGCAGGCCGGCTTCAAGGTGATTAGCTGCAACATTGACCCGATCGGCCGGGAGAAAACCGACGCAGAGCTCAAGATGCAGGTCAGTGCGCTTAGCGAACTCGGACTGGGCCTGAAGGAGTTCGGGATGCAACTCGCCATCCATCACCACATGCCGGAGATGGCCAACAAGGCCCGCGAGTTCCACTACAACTTTCGCAACAGCAAGCCGGACGTGGTCGGGTTCTGCTATGACGTGCACTGGGTGTGGAAGGGCGGCGTCACGCCGATGGACGCGCTGAAAGAATACACCGACCGCATTGTTACGTGGCACTTGCGGCAGAGCCGCGATGGCATCTGGTGGGAAGACCTGGATACCGGCGACATCGACTACGACGCTGTTGCGAAATACGCGAAGGAGCACGGCTTGCCACGGCGGTTCACGGTAGAACTGGCGTTGGAAGGCGGCACCAAGATCACGCGCTCGGCGGCGGAGAACCACCGCCGAAGCCGGGAGTTCGTGAGAAAGGTGTTCGGGGCGTGAAGGTGGTTGCAGTGGTCAGGCGAATTGCTCGGTGTCGAAGCAGCACTGAGGGCGGTTGAAGTAGATGGCGCCTTCGAACCATCCTGGGGCGGCTTGGCGGCAGCGGAGAACGGTGCAGGCGATCCGCATCACGCTGCCGCCGGGGGCGGCGATATGAATGGTTCCGCCGTGGCTGAGGGGCAGAGGATGGTCGGAGAGAAAGCCCATGGCCTGCGGGCTGACGTTGCGAGTGAAGACGATTCTTGGCGGGGTATCGGGAAGGTCGCTGAAGAGGCGGAGGCTCGCGCGGACGCGATAGGAGCGTCGGCGAACCTTGTGGCGGTCCGCAATGGGCGGAGGGCCGGCTTCCAGGGCCGAGATGATGAACTCAACCTCCTGCGGGAACGGTTTGCGAGCGCAGTCCAGAAGCAGTTCGTTATCGCTGTCAACCAAGACCATGCGGATTCTCCAAGGGTGACGAAGAGACCGGTGCCCTTCGTCTGACGTGTAACAGATACAATACAAACCCGTGGCGGAGCAAATGGACTTTTGAGAACTCTATAGGAGGTGGATTACCGCTTGGCGAACAAATGGCGATGAATGGGCGGCGGTGGCGGCAGGGAT
Source organism: Planctomycetota bacterium (assembly GCA_026693085.1). GTDB lineage: Bacteria > Planctomycetota > Phycisphaerae > Tepidisphaerales > Tepidisphaeraceae > JAPLNB01. The sequence goes on from JAPLNB010000327.1 coordinate 1,840, forward strand.
TTGAGTGGTAGAGGTAGTTTGGAAAAGGGGTTACATTACGCAACGGGTGTGCCCAATAATCCGGGCGGCGCGTTAGTTTTGATGACATAGTGCTTTATCCCAGTAGCGATCCCACAGGTTACTTTGGTACATCGCCTCCAATGCCATGAGCGATTCGGCGTTGTCCAGATCCCACCGCCGCCCGCGACCTTTCAGCCGATCCGTCGTCACCCCGCACATCGATTCCATCGGCCCCGTCCCCACGTCCCAGCCTCGCTTTTCGCACTCCGCATAGTCCATCATCGCCTGTCGCTCGGCCACATAATTCAGCAGCCGATCGGCCTCCTTCCGCTTGCTCCCCCGAAGTCCGCCGCGCCAGTCCACCAGCTTCTGGAAGAACGGCTCGTAGCCCTCGTGCCTCAGCGTGTGCAGGACTTCATGCACCCACTTCTTCCCAGCCTCCGTCTTCTCCCCCAGCGTCTTGCGGCTGGCGTTGTTCACGTGCTCGCTCAGGTGAAAAAAGTCCAGCAGCACCCTCTCCAGCGGCAGAACTTCCAGATGGTTCCGCAAGCAAACGGCCCCATCCACCAGCCCCACCCGCTCCGTCGCCGCCCGCAGATGCACTCGCGACGCTTCGCGCCCGAGCAGCTTCCCCAGCCCACGATGATCCTTTCGCGTCACCCCCACCAGCCGATCGATCTCCAACGGCTCCTCGGCCGAGGCGCTCAGCACGGTTTTGCCCTCGCTTTCCACCACGGTTCGCAGCCTCTCCTCCGACATCCGGATCTGTGCCGCCTCATAGAGGTTCTCCATGCTGCGGGCGAAGCTGCGCCCGGCAAACGGGATCAACGGCATTGGCGCGCTCACGCCACAAGATATACGGTTCACGCGAAACAAAAACGCCGCCATTCTGTATGCCACGGTCATGGGGTGGCCTGGCGATCGGGCCGTGCTGAAGACCAAGACCCTCAACAAATTCCGCATCGACATGGGATACCTGAAGAGCGTGTCGCTGGTGGGAACCGTGCCAAGCAGAACTTCGTGCTCTACGGCAGCAACGCTGCATCCGATCCGGGCTGGAGCGTTGCCGACGCGACGGCCTTCACGCTAATCATCACCGTCGATACCCGTCTGGTTAAGCCGGCCGAATTCGAGGCAACCAGCATTCGCCGTAGCGACGGAAAACCGCTGGGCAGTTATCGCTGGTTGGTCTGGGCGGTTTCACCCGTGACCGGCGAGGTTGGCGGAGAAAATACCGCCTTTCAGGAACTTCAGGTAATTCCCGCAGCCGCGAAGTGAACTGATAGCGGCACCCTGGTAGTATGCTTTTGAAACGAGGCGTAATCCATGACAAGCACATACAATCGGAAGTTCAGAACAGATGAGTGCATGCGAATGATCGCCTTGGTCTGCCTGATCTTCGCCACTGTCCTGCCCGTACCCTGCAAAGCAGACCAGAAGAGCGATTTCGCCAACCCACCCCTGAAGTTCAGATCCAGGCCGCTCTGGTTCTGGAATAATACCACCTTAACCGCGGCCGAGGTCGAGGCGCAGTTGCAGGGCGCCCGCGACAAGAGCGGATATGGCGGTCTGGCGCCGCTGCCCTTCGGGGACAAGTTCACGCCCAAGTATCTCAGCGAGGAATACTTCCAGCTTTATGGCGCGGCCGTGAAGAAGGCCAGGGAATTGGGGATGTTCCTGACCATTTATGACGAATACGGCTTCCCGAGCGGAAGCGGCGGCGCCAACATGGGTGACGGCATTCCGCGGTTCAAGAACAAGTATCCCGACGCCACCCTAAGACGCCTCGACAAACACGAGGACGATGTCACCGGCCCCGGCGCCTATTCCAAGCCGCTTCCCGCCGGCACGCTGATGAGCATTGTGGCCATGAATACCGCCACCAAAGAACGAGTGGACCTTACGGGGAAGGTGAGCGAGGGCAAGGTTTCCTGGTCTGTTCCCGATGGCACCTGGAAGATCATGACGTTTGTCTGTGTTCTGGATGGGGATCCGAATGTCGATTACCTCGAACCGAGTCACGTCGCCAAATACATCAGCATGGTCTATCAGCCCTATCACGACCGGTTTGCCAAGGACTTCGGCTCAACCATCTCTGGTGCCTTCTACGATGAGCCCACGATGTACCGGGCACAAGGCCGCGTGTGGACGGAGAAGTTCAACGAGAAATTCGTCGCCGCACACGGTTTCAGCCCGACGCCATATTACCCAGCCCTGTGGTACGACATCGGGCCCCAGACCCAGGCCGCCAGGAATTACCTCTTCGGGTTCCGATCGGAACTGTATGCCGCCGGCTACATGAAGACCGTGCAGGACTGGTGCACTGCACACGGTGGGATACCGCTGCTCGGACACCAGGACCAGGAGAACGTCAAGAACCCGGTCGGCGTCTCCGGGGATCTGATGAAGAGCTACAGGTACCAGGACGTCCCCGGCATCGACAAAATCGGCTGGGACAACGACCCCGAGGGATATTACAAGATCGTCAGCTCCGTGGCGTACAACTGGGACAAGGCCCAGGTGATGACGGAGACCTACGGCGCCATGGGCAATCTCAGCTGGGATCGGCTCTATGCGATTGTGATGGAGCAATATGCCAAGGGGATCAACAACTTCGTTCCACACGGGGTCTGGTACAATCTCGGCAATATCACCTATTTGCCCGAGCTCTCCTATCGCACTCCGCGCTATGCGGAGGGGCTCAGCGCCTATAACACCTACATCGGGAGGCTGAACGTGCTGCTGCAGGACGGCGGGCGGCACGTGGCCGACATCGCAGTGCTCTATCCGATCGCAACCCTGCAGGCTGGATACCGTTTTGATGGTCCACTGAGCCCTTATTCCGGCGGTGTGAACGTCCCGGAAGCCGATTACGTTCACCTGGGGGAACTGCTGGCCACCAAGGTGTGCCGCGATTTCACCTTCCTTCATCCCGAGGCCCTGGACGAGCGGTGCTCGGTTAAAGGCGACCGGATCACGCTGAACAATAAGGTGAACCACGAAGAGTACAAAGTACTCATCCTGCCTGGGCATCGGACCATCCGCTGGAGCAATTTGAAGAAGATCAAGGAGTTCTACGACAACGACGGCAAGGTGATCGCCACCGGGCAACTGCCTTCCAAATCGGCCGAGTTTGGCCACGATGCCGATGTCGTCGCGGCCGTCAAAGCCATGTTCCCCAACGTCAAACAGCAGATCCTCGCCACCGCCTCCACGGAGTGGCGCGAGTCCGGCGCCTACGAGGCGGCCAAAGCGATCGATGGCTCGAAGGACACTCGCTGGGCTCCTTCGGATGAACAAGAGAAGGACTGGTGGCTTGAAGTGAACTTTGGAACCCATCAAACGCTTAATTCGACCCTCATCACCGAAGCCTTCAACCGGGTAACATCCTACAGCATCCAGTACTGGAACGGCAGCGGCTGGACCACTTGCGCCTCCGGCATGTCGATCGGCACCAATAAGGTGGATCAATTCAACCCCGTCACCACCTCCCGGCTTCGGCTTTTCATCGGCAGCGTATCTTCCGCCACGCCTTCGATCTCCGAATTTGAGGCCCATCTGGACGACGGCCCCAACCTGGCCCATAGCGACGCTTTGATCGTGCAGGAAGGCGGCAAAGGCTCGCGCTCCATCTATCTGAATTCACCCAACGAATCCAACCTTCGACAGGCTCTGGATCGCGCCCTCAAGGTCTATGATGTAGACATCGAGAGCAGCCAGAAGCTGAGGTATATCCACAAAGTGACAGGCAAGACCGATGTTTATTTCTTCGCGAACATCAACGACAAGAATGCGGACGCCGGGGTCCGATTGCGGGGAAAACTCAAGCCGGAAGCGTGGGATCCCCATACGGGCCAGTTCTCCGTTCCTGAATACACCAATGTCGTCGAAGATGATCAGCCGGTGACGAAGGTAAAGCTGACCCTGGGTCGCGTTCATTCAATATTCATCACCGCAAACAGAGAATAACTCATCCTGCGTTGTAGAATGGCCGTCGTAAGATGGAATGGTCATCAGCTCCGGAGGTTCCATGTCTTGGCAAGCGAGGTCTCGCTCGCCGATTCTGTGGCTGAGCTGTCTGCTCTTTCTTGCGATTGCCACTCAGGCACCGGCTGCCGAGGGCCCCGTCGCCTGGTGGAAATTCGATGCCCAGACAGCACTGGATTCCGCGGGCAATGTCACCGATGACATCGAAGGCAATTGCAAATGGATGCCGGACGGCGTTCGCGGAGGTTGCCTCCGTTTCGACGGATTCACAACCCTCCTCCGGCGCAAAACCGCCAAGGTTCCCGATCTGGGCAAAGGATTCACGCTTCAAGTCTGGGTCGCCATGGCCGCCTATTCGTGGAATCGGACTCCGATCCTTGCCCAGAGAGATGGCGACACCCGCGGCTATTCCTTCGGGATCGACAGCACCGGCCATTTCGGCCTGCAACTGGCGGCCGATTACCGCTGGACAACCTGCACCTCCACGAATGTCCTCAGTCTCAAGACCTGGTATCACGTCGCCGCAGTGTACGATCCGGCCTTCGGTGTGCGTCTGTCCCTTGACGGTCAACCCGCCGGCGCTTTCCCCGTCGAGAAGAGACTCAGTTCTGCCAAGGACATCGACCTCTTCATCGGGCGCAATCACGAGAAAATGGTGCTTGCGCATCTGGTTCGGGACTGGGCGAAGTTCCCATCCTGGTGGTCCTTTGACGGTCTTTGCGATGAGATACAGATTCATGATCGTCCTCTGACCGAAACGGCAATCCGTTCTACCTGGGAATCCGCCAGACCAGCACGCGCGCCAAATATTCCTCACCGTCGGTTCCCGGATGTCGCCAAAGGCACGACCCGTTTCGGCGACTACCCGGCCAAACTGGACTACTGCGAACAATGGGATGCCTTATGGCAAACGGCCGGCATGCCCGACATCGTAGTCAAGTTCGATGAACTGCCGGTCCAAATGGTGTTCTGGAGGGGCACGCGTTTTTCTCGATGCTGGGTCTCTGAGAACGGCAAATGGATGGCCGACCAGAGCTTGGAAACCGGGTTTTGGCCGGAAGAACTGCGACGCCGTGGAGGACAGGGCGCGGTTGGCTGTTGTGAGCACATGTCGGACGCCCAATGCCGATTCTCCCATGTTCGGATTTCGGGCAGGCGTTGGTGCGCATGGCGGGGGTGCTGCGGAAGGTGTCGTTCCTGGCGATGACGCTGCCGCACTCCGACGCGATGTTTGTGATCGCCTCACGCATCGGGTGCATATCCTGGAAGCCAACGGCGAGAGTTATCGACTCCGGCAGTCCAAGCGGCGGCTGAGACGCCAGGCCAAGCCTGAGAGCCAGGAAACCGGCAAAGGTTCAGAGAATCCGGAACGTTGACGAAGAGCGGAGAAAGAAGTTGACGCCCCGCGGCGTGCGGGGTAAGTATGGCCCGGTGGTCCGGGCGCTGCACTTTTGGTCCGCTCCCCGCCGCACTTTTACTCCGCCGTTCACAGGCAGGAGAGTTGGGCGAGCCCATCGGTAGGGGGGCTGGATGGGTTAGAATGTGCCCGGTGTGCACACGGCTGCGCATGGCCGGGGCGAGGTATTGCGGGAGATGCGGGAGCAGGCTGTGATCAGACCTGTTTTCAGATGCGGGCTCCCTGCGTCTGCGATAGGATGGCTGGCGGTTTGCCCAGAACTGAAGTTATCCTGGAGGTCTCATGCCTTTGGCGCATCGTCTCACACGGCGAGAGTTCGTGGGTGGGGGTGTGGGGGCGTTGACGGCTGGCTTGTCAGCCTCTTCTTCCTCAGCGGCTGCGGCAGGGCCGGCGGTCACGCTCGAAAACCATTACGTAAAGCTATCGATCGGTGCCGACGGTCGTAGTGTGCGAGTCGTTGACCGGCAGAGCGGAAAAGACTACGCGGCGCCCGGCGGTCAGCAAGCCTTCGCCCGCGTCCGGCAAGGGGGCAAGGAGTATGCTGCTTCCGCGGTGAAATGGGATGGGGATCGCTTGGTGTTCGAGTTTGCCGAATCCGGCGTGCGCGCAGTGGTGCGCCCTGAGACGCGGGACCGATACCTGACATTCGAGGTGCTCTCGATCATCGGCGAGCAGATTGAGGAGTTGGTGTTTATTGACATTGCCCTGGCGCTGCGCGGTACGACCCAAGAGCCGTTTGCCGCGTGTGCGCTGGCGCTGAATCTTCAGACTAACGTGGCGGAACTGCCGGGCCCCGGCAGCCGACTGCGGGCCACCTGCTATCCGGAACTCGGCTTCGTGGGCGCCAAGGTCGCAGTCGTCGCCTGTCCGCAGCCTGAGCTTCGGAACCTGTTGCAGGAAGTCGTAGCGGCTGCGCCTGACCTGCCCCATTCCAGAATGGGCGGTCCATGGGCGCTGGACCAACCGATCAATCGCGGCTCGTACCTGTTCAACTTCGACGGTGTTACGGACCGGAATGTGGATGACTGGGTCAAGTTGGCCAAGAGCCTGGGGATGACCCAGATCGATTTCCACGGTGGGCAGTCATTCCGCTTTGGAGACTGCCGGCCCAACCCCGCCCTCTACCCGCAGGGCCGGGCGAGTCTCAAGGCGGTCATCGACCGGCTTCATGGCGCCGGGATCGCCGCCGGGCTGCACACCTACGCGTTCTTCATCGCCAAGGACTGCCCCTGGGTTACCCCCGTGCCCGACTCCCGACTGGCCACAGATAAAACCTTCAGCCTGGCAGAAGCGCTGCCGGCCCAGGCCACATCCATACCCGTCGTCGAGACGACCGAAAAGATGTCGTCGATCACGGGCTTCTTCGTCCGTAACAGCGTCACGCTGCGGATCGATGACGAACTGATCATCTACCGGGGGGTACACCAAGAGCCACCCTTCGCATTCACCGACTGCCAGCGCGGGGCCTATGGAACGAAGGCAGCGGCCCATGACAGGGGGGCCAAAGCCCATCATCTCAAGGAATGTTTCGGGCTGTTCGTGCCCGATCCTCGCTCCACGCTCTCGGCCGAGGTTGCCGCCCAAACAGCCGACACCTTCAACGAGTGCGGCTTCGACATGATCTACCTCGACGCCCTTGATGGCTCGGACGTGCTCGATCCGTTCCGAGGCGGCGCATTTGCCTGGCACTACGGCGCCCGCTTCGTCTATGAGATCTGCAAGCGACTCAAGAAGCCGCCGCTCATGGAAATGAGCACTTTTCATCACCATCTGTGGTGCGTGCGATCGCGATACTGCGCCTGGGACCATCCCAACCGCAGCCATAAGAAGTTCATCGACATTCACTGCGCCGACAACGAGAACAGCCGGCGGATGATGCTGCCTGGCGAATTGGGATGGTGGGCGCTGAAAAACTGGTCCGGCCCGCAAACCGAGCCAACATTCGCCGACGACATCGAATACCTGATGGCCAAGTGCCTCGCCACCGATACCGGCATGGCCCTGATGGGCATCGACCCGTCCAATGTCGCCAGCATCCCCGCGCTGCCGCGCCTCGCCGGCATCATCAAGCGGTACGAGGACCTGCGACATTCCGGCAAAGTTCCCGAGTCGATCAAGGCGAGACTTCGGGCGCCAGGCGAGGGGCACACACTGATTGGCGATATCAACGGACAGTGGCAGTTCTGCCCCATGGACTTCGCCAAACACAAGGTCGAGAGCTCCGAGCCGTGGAGCAGCAAGTGGCAGGTTGCCAACCGATTCCACCAACAGCCCCTGCGGCTTCGAATCGAAGCGCTGATGGCGGCAGGACCCTATGATGCGACGGGCAACGTTACGCTGATCGATTTTCAGGCGGCCGCCAATCCTCTCAGTCGCACGGCCCAGAACGGGGTAACTGTCAACCTTGAGCCTTCGCAAGCTCAGGTGAGGCCAGGGGCGATCAGCGGCCATCTGACCGCTTCCAGCACTCACCCAACTCCGCGCGGCGCCTGGGCAAAACTGGAGAAGCGGTTCAACCCGCCCATCAACCTGAGCCGCCATCAGGCCCTGGGGCTGTGGGTCCACGGTGACGGTCAGGGAGAATTGCTCAACATCCAACTCCGCAGCCCCGAGCACATCTCCGGCGGGATTGGCGACCACTACATCGCGATCGATTTTGCCGGCTGGCGCTATTTCGAGCTGATCGAGCCGGAGGGCGCTCGCTACTCTGACTACACGTGGCCGTACGGCGGCCTCTACTCGATCTACCGCGAGTCGGTTGACTTCGGTCAGATCGAAACGCTGGGGATCTGGTACAACAACTTGCCGAAGGACAAGCAGGTCAGTTGTTATCTCAGCCCGATTAAAGCGATGCCCTTGGTGAAGGCGGTGCTCGTGAACCCAGTCATCATAGTGGGCTCAGCGACGGTCACGTTTCCCGTGAGAATCGAAAGCGGCTGCTATCTTGAATTCAATGCGATGAACGACTGCAAGCTGTACGGCCCACAGGGCAAACTGCTCCAGGAGATAAACCCGCAGGGCGAGGCCCCCGTCCTTCAACCGGGCAACAACCGGCTTGAGTTTCGCAGCAACACGGCGGCCGGCACGAGCCCCAGGTCGTACGTGACCGCCATCAGCCAAGGCAGTCCCCTGGAGGCATGAGCGAGAGGAGTGCATCATGATCGGAAGGCGAGCGTTCCTGGCATGCATCGCGGCGATGGCCGCTGGGGGCAGGGTGCTCGGGGCCGATGGCCAGAAGCTCCGGGCGGCGGTGATCGGACACACAGGCAAGGGGGATTATGGCCATGGGCTGGACACGGTTTTCCAGGGTCGGCCGAACGTGGAGGTCGTCGCAGTAGCTGATCCCGATGCGGCCGGGCGGGAAAAGGCGGCGCAACGTTGCGGCGCCAAGCGACAGTATGCCCGATGGCGACAAATGCTCGAAACCGAAAAGCCACAACTGGTGAGCGTGGCGCCGAGGCAGACTTCCGAGCGGCGAGAGATGCTTCTGGGAGCGCTGGCGGCAGGGGCGCACGTGATTAGCGAGAAACCGTTCGTGCGAACGCCGGCCGACGCTGATCAGGTGCTGGCACTGGCCAAGCAGAACGGTCTGAAGGTCGCCGTGATGCACCAGATGCGGCTAGCTCCCGCGGTGGTTCATCTG
>JAPLNB010000328.1 GCA_026693085.1 Planctomycetota bacterium
CGAGCCGTCACCTGGCTGAAACTCCGGTGGCTATCCAGGCCCACGTGTGATATCCTTGCATCATTCTTCACGGCTGTCTCCTTTGTTAAAATCACCACCGGACATTGTAATGTCCGGGGAGACAGCCTTTCATGGGATTACAGGAGGGAGATGGGAAAGGGGGAGGGGCTTTACTTGGACCTGGAAACCCTGGTGAAGGTATGGCCCGACTTGTCGGCGGCGGTGAAGGCGGGCATCATGGCGATGGTGAAGGCGGTGAATGGGTGAAGGTAAAAGAATCCATCGGAATGCGAAAGGGATAGAACAAACATAGGAGGAAGCACATGTGGGGTCTGAATCGCGTTGTGGCCTTGGCTCTCTCCAAGATGTTATGTCAGGGTGCGACGGCTCAAGAAAGCGTACCTGCGAGCCGGCCCGCATCGTCCTCGAACAACCCGGACGAGTTGCGCCGACAGGACGACAAGGGCGATGTTGATGCGATGTGGTTGCGGGGATGGATGTACGCGAACGGGAGAGGGGTAGCCAAGAACGACAAGCAGGCGGTGGAGTGGTATCGCAAGGCGGCGGCACTGGGTGTGACCTCCGGAACCACGGCCCTGGATTGCGCCATGGCCGCATTGGGCATCGGACCCGGCGACGAGGTGATCGTCCCGGCGTACACGTGGTGGTCTGATTACACGTGCGTGATCCACTCCGGCGCTTTGCCCGTCTTCGCCGACATCGATCGCACCCTCAACCTCGACCCCGGGGATTTCGAGCGGAAGATCACCCCGCGCACCAAGGCGGTCATCGCGGTGCACCTGCTGGGCGGGCCTTGCGAAATGAATCCCATCCTGGAAGTCGCCCGCAATCGGAAAATCGCGGTGGTGGAGGACTGCGCGCAGTGTGTCGGCGGCTCGTATCGCGGCCGGAAACTCGGCTCGATCGGCGACATCGGAATCTACAGCTTCCAGATCAACAAGATGATCACGTCGGGCGAAGGCGGGGCCGTGGTAACCAGCAATCCGCTGCTTTACGAGCGAGCCGCTCGCTTCCACGACATGGGCACGATCCACCCGCTCTTTCTGGATCGTTGCGGCCCCAGTCGCGTGCAGACCTTCGCTGGCGAGAACTTCCGCATGAACGAATTCACCGGCGCGGTCCTCGGGGCGCAGTTGCCCAAGCTCGATGCCATGATCGAGCAGATGCGCCGCAATGCCCAAGCCATCTACGACGGGATCAAAGATCTCCCCGGCATTCGCTTTCGCCAACAACCCGATCCAGCCGGCGACATAGGCTACGCACTCTTCTTGGAGATGAAGGAACGACCCGCTCGCGATCGCTGCCTCCAGGAGCTGCGCAAACGCAGGATCCCCGCGTCCCCGCTCGCCGGATCGGTTCTGCTGCCCATCGCAGAGTCCGTGATCAACAAGCGCACGCGACATCCCGACTGGCCATCCTTCAAGAGCCCCGAGGGCAAAGCGATACAGTATGGCGCCGACAGTTGCAGACAGACCCTGGGTGTCTTCGACCGCTTCGTGCAGGTCCGAATCGGCGCCAAGTACACGCAGCGGATCAACGAGTACATCGTCAGCGCGATTCGCGAGGTGTACGGATTGATCGCATGATTTCGATCACATTCACAGGAAAACCAACCATGAGCATACACCGTATCACAGCGTACTATGCCCTTCAACGCAGCCCAGCCTTCGGGATCGCCCCCGAGCACACCCAAAACGGTCTCGCCGGCATTGGACCAAGCCGCCGCCGATCTGGCCGATGGGAGTTTCGATGCCGCCCGAGACGGTTTTGAGAAAGTCTCGAAAGACACAGCGGCCGCGCCTTTCGCCAGAAGTCTTGCCATGCTCGGCCTCGCCGAAACGGCAATCGCGCGCAAAGACACCGGCGCTGCATTCGTGGCCTGGAGGCAACTGGCCGCGGACCCGAGCGCACCACAACACTACCGCGACGTCGCCCGCCGCCTCATTCCCGAGCAGGAGCGGGTTCAGAAAGGCCTGCCCGCGCGTGATCCCGCAGAATACCGCGCCCCGCTCCCCTTGCTTCCTGAATCGGCGGCAGTTATCCAGGTCTCTCCCAACGGCTCCGATTCCGGCGACGGTTCCGAATCCAAACCCTTCGCGACCATGGAGAGAGCGCGGGATGCCATCCGCGCCATGAAAAAGACTCGCGGCGGCACTCTGCCCAATGGCGGCGTTCGCGTCGTCATTCACGGCGGTGTCTATCCTGTGAAGCAGACCTTCACCCTTGCCGCGGAAGACTCCGGCTCGCCTGACGCGCCAATTGTCTACCAGGCCAAGGCCGGCCAGACTCCTATCTTCGACGGTGGCATCAAAGTCGCCGGCTGGAGGTCAGTCTCCGACGCCAAAGTCCGCCAGAAGCTTGATCCTGCCGTACGCGAGCGTGTGCTCGAAGTGGACCTGAAGGCTCTGAACGTGACCGATCTCGGCGACCCCACGGTGTTGCGCCGCCGCCCCGAGCTCTATTACGACGGCTCGCCACAAACCCTCGCCCGCTGGCCCAATGATGGCTTCGTCAAAACCGGCCAGGTTCTCGGAAAGGACACCTTCAAAATCTGGAATACGATCGCCGGCTGCCGGGATGGCAAATTCGAATACACGGAAGACCGCCCCGGCCGCTGGCTCGATGAACCCGATGTCCGGCTCTACGGTTACTGGTTCTGGGACTGGGATGAGGATTATCAGAAGGTCGCCTCCATCGACCCGGCCGCACATACGATCACGCTGGCATCCCCCTACTCGCACTATGGCTATCGCAAGGACCAGCGATACTACGCGATCAATGTCCTCCGCGAGCTCGACTCACCGGGCGAATGGTACCTCGACCGCAGCAGCCGCATGATTTATTGGCTGCCGCCCGCCGGCTTTGATGCAACCCAATCGGAAACCACTTTCGCCGTCTACTCCAGGCCGTTCGTGTCCATCGACAACGTTCAGAACATTGTTCTCCTGGGGCTCGTGTTCCAGAACTCGCGCGCCGACGGAATTCAGCTCAAGGGCGGCGCCGACTGCCTCATTGCCGGTTGCACCCTGCAACGCCTCGGTGGCGATGCCATCGTTGTCGCTGGCGGCCGACATCACGGCATTTTCGGCTGCACCATGAACACCCTTGGCTGCGGCGGCATGCGCGTCGCCGGCGGCGACCGTAAGACGCTCACCCCCGGCGGCCATTTCGTCGAGAACTGCACCGTCTCTAACATCTCGCGCTACAAGCACACCTATACCCCGGCCGTGCTCCTCGAAGGCTGCGGAAATCGCGTCGCCCACAACCTTTTCGAGCGCATTCCCTCCTCGGCCATGCGGATCGAGGGCAACGATCACCTCATTGAACTCAACCATATCCGCCATGTCGTTGAGGAATCCGACGACCAGGGTGGCATCGACATGTTCGGAAACCCGCTCTACCGCGGCGTCGTCATCCGCTGGAACCGCTGGAGCGACATTCGCGGCGGCACCGAGTGCGGCGCCGCCGGCATTCGCCTCGACGACATGATTTCCGGCATCACCGTCTACGGCAACATCTTCGAGCGATGCGGGGCCGTTCAGTTCGGCGGCCTTCAAATCCACGGCGGCAAGGACAACCTGATCGATGGCAACGTTTTCCTTGACTGCTACGCCGGCGTCAGCTTCTCACGATGGGCCGAGAAACGCTGGCTGGAAGGCCTGCAGCGATTCGAGCAGGACGCCAACTCGCCAACATACTCCAGCCGCTATCCCGACTTGGCCCGCTTAAAGGTGGATGCCGACGTGAGTTTCTTCAGCCGTAACCTCTTCGCCGCGTGCAAGTCGACTTTTCTTCGCGACGGCGGCATCCAGCGATGCGTCCTGATCGCTATCGCCCCGCAGGCCGTCGATCTGAACGATCCGCAACTTCGACGGATGCTCTTCGAGGCGATCCCGGCCAGCGAAATCGGGCCGTATTCTCACCCTTGGCGTGAATCGAAGCGACAATGAGACGGCGGTTCGGATGCTTTTACCGATCGGGAGAGAAGTCATGAAGCGAAATGACCGAACGCTCGTCTGGTGGGCCGCGCTGATGGTGATCGGACTGAGCATGGGGGCAAGCCCCGGTGTCGACAGCAGTGATAGGTGCTCATGTATCTAACTCCCGGCCAAGCATTTCTCCCCAGCCGGGTCCACATTGTACGAGTAGGAATACCTGGCGAGGCGAACACATGAGCATCAGGTGCGGAAGCGGACGTTGGGTCTTCCTGATCGCGATGATCGCGCTGGGCATCCCTGCGTATGGGCAGCAGCAAGATGTGAGGCGGCACAAGAAGCTGATTTCGACGAGGCGATTCCGTGCCTTTCCGGCCGCCATTCGTGGATGCCCCCCCGCAAACACCTCACCCCGACCGCGGTATTTCTTATGGAATCGCCCTCGAACTTGGCGGCTATTCCGGCTTACCAGAAAGGCAGGAATGTTCTCAGCAACTCCCTTCACGTTTGCTGTCGCACTTGTTACAACCACGATCTCCCTGGCCGCCACCGAGCGTCCCCCGGCCCAGCCTGCCCTGCCCTCGGCCATCCTGCGCCAGATCAAGGTCCTTCCCAACAAGGCCCCCGACTGCTCCGCCCTCAAATCCATCGCCGACACCGTCACCCGCGGCTGCCAGACCAACGACCAGAAGGCCATCGCCATCTACAACTTCATGCAGCTCACCCACTATCACCACGCCTACCCCAGCGAGACCGGCGGCCTTCCCGTCCTCAAGGAGATCAACTCCTACGGCTGGAGCCTCTGCGGCGGCCTCCATGCCGAACAGTCCGCCCTCTGGCGACAGCTCGGGTGGGACTGGCGCTTCGTCGGCTGGGACGGTCATACCACCGTCGAGGCCAAGTACGACGGCAAGTGGCACTACCTTGATGTCTTCCTGAAGTTCTACGCTTGGATGCCAGACCCCGCTGCGCCCGGCGGCAGGACCATCGCCGGCGAAGATGACCTCGCCAAGAACCCCGATACCCTCCTCAAGAACGCCTTCGGCCTCGATCCCGCCCGCAAATGCGTCTACGCCAACGACAACCAGTTCGCCCGTTCTGGCGACTCCGTCAACTGGCGCGCCCCGGCCTTCCTCTCCTGCGGCGACACGCTGCAGGACGTCATCAATGGCCTCAAGACCCATCGCGGCTCGGATCACTCCGAAGGCTGGGCCGCCATCGTCCACGCCGACGGCGGCTACTCCGCCGATGTCAACCTCGCCCCCGGCTTCTCCCTCACCAACACTTGGGACCCCATCCCAGACGCCTGGGTCTGGGCCAGCAGCAAGCGCCCGCCCCAACACACGTGCGGCGGCCACAAGGACTCCCGCAACGACCCCGGCATTGGCCTCGTCCTCGAACCTTATGTCACCAGCAAGCCCGCCCGCAGCTATGCCAATGGCATCCTCACCTTCGCTCCGGACTTCTCCACGGATGCATTCCTCAGGTCCTTTGTCTTGACCCAGAACGTGAAGTGGGAGAACAACCGCCTCCTCCCCTCCGACAGCGCCAATTCCGGTGTCGTGGTCGTTGCGCTGGCCAGCCCCTACGTCATCGCCAGGGCCTCGGGTCTGGCAGCCGGTGCCGATTCCGTCGCGGTCTCCACCGATGGCGGCAGGGTGTTCAGGCCCATCGACCTGAAGGACTTCTCCGACGCCGTGAAGGGCCAGGTGGCCATCCAGGTCCGCCTCACCTTCCGCCAAGCCCTCACCGCCCTCAAGCTGGAAGCCACCGTCCAAAATAACGCTGGCTCCCTGCCCTACCTCTCGCCCGGCCGCAACACGATCGCCGTCTCCGCGGCCATTCCCCAGGCCCTCGGCGACAACAAGCTTGTCATCACCTACGCGTACCGCCTCGGCAGCCGCGCCAAGTCCTTCGAGCAGTTGTGCGATGAAGGCAAGGAAATCGCCAAGGCCCATTACGCCGCCTGGGACGACCAGATCACCTGCGTGCAGAAGGCCTTCTTTGCCAAAGACCTTCCCGCCACCTTCACCATCGACTGCCCCACGCCAAAAAGCCGATACCCCGTCTACCCCCGCATGCTCTTCATCCGCCGCGAAATCATCGCTCCATCTTCTTTACCGTCTCCCATCCCCATCGGCGCCGTCGAAGCCACGCCCGGCCAGCCCGATGAGCTGATGGACCTGCCCAATCCGTTTCTGACCGGCGCCGACAGACGCCTGTGAGTGGGCACGTCAAGGTGCCCATATCGTGACACGGCCAGAGCCGCCGGGCCACCGGCCGCGACTGGCGCTATGCCAAAGGAGTCCCCGCCGATGCGAAAGACGCTCATTGCGACCGGACTGGTGCTGCTTCTCGTCGGCCGCTGTCTGGGCCAGGCGACTTGGCCGCAGTTCCGCGGGCCTAACGGGCAGGGCGTATCGGCACTGGCCGCCCCGCCGACGGCATTCGGGCCGTCGATCAATCTCGTCTGGAGCGCTGCAGTCCCGCCAGGGCACTCCTCGCCGGTCGTCGTCGGCAACCGCATTTTCTTGACGGCGTTCCAGGCGGGGAAACTGCTCACCATCGCCCTGGACCGGATCACTGGAAAACTCCTCTGGCAGCGACCCGCCCCGGCCAAGTTGATCGAGAAGGTGCATGCGTTCGCCAGTCCTGCCTCGCCGACTCCGCTGGCCGACGTGAATCGTGTGATTGTCTACTTCGGCTCCTTTGGGCTGCTCTGCTACGACCACGATGGCAAGGAACTCTGGGCCAAGCCGCTGCCAACGCCAAAAAGCACGTATGGGACATCGAGTTCTCCAATCCGCGCGGGTGTGACGGCCGTCATCGTGCTCGACAGCAACGACAAGGCCTCAAAGCTGTTGGCCGTGAATGTTGCCGATGGCAGCACCGTGTGGGAGGCCAATCGGCCCCTCTCGGCCGCCGGCTGGGCCACGCCCATGCTCTGGGATCACGACGGCAAGTCTGAGATCGTCGTCCCGGGAGCGCGCCGGCTGATCTCCTACGACAGCGGGTCCGGCAAGGACCTCTGGTGGATGGATGGATTTCCCCCCGAGGTCATCAGCGTGCCCGTCGCCGGCGACGGGTTGCTTTTCGTCAGCGCCTCGGGTCTGGCCGGACCGCCGGCGGAGCGGTTTGAGAGCATGACGTGGCAGGACATGGTCAAGCTCGACCGCAACGGCGATGGGAAGATTCAGAAGGCGGAGGTGCCGGAGGATTTCAAGTTCACGCTGCGGCCGGAATTGCCGCCGGACAACCCCGGCCGTTACCTGCCGTTCCCGTTCCGGTTGATGTTCGACAGCGTTGAGGGGAACCGCGATGGCGAGTTGACGGAGCAGGAGTTCACGGGGTTTGTGAAGCAATGGGGGTCGCGGGCGGCGCCATCGCTGAAGGCGATCCGTCCGGGCGGCAGGGGCGACGCGACGAAATCGCATCTGGCCTGGATGATGCAAAAAGGGATTCCGGAGATTCCATCGCCGCTCTATTACCGCGGGCGGATTTACATGGTTCGCGACGGCGGGTTCGTGGCCTGCGTGAAGGCGGCAACGGGCCAGTTGCTCTTCCAGGAGCGCATTGGCGCCCAGGGCGCGTATTGCGCCTCGCCCGTGGCCGCCCGGGACCGCATTTTTGTGGCGTCGCACAACGGCGTCGTCGTGTGCATCGACGCGGCCGGGGAGCAACTGAAGGTGCTCGCACGCAACGACCTCAACGAGAGAATCTGGGCCACGCCTGCGCTGGGCGACGGAACAATCTACGTGCGCACTGAGAAGCACCTGTACGCTTTCTCCGGGGGCAAGTGAGTGACGACCCATCCTCATTTCACTCGCTTGCCCGGGAAGGCATCGGGGAACCACACTGGCAAATCTCTTACCTCCAGCTTGGCCTCCTCTGAGACAGGAACACCCCATGCCGTGAAGAACGGGCCGAGGTTCTGCCCGGCCGCCTTCGAGAAGCGGATCATCCATTGGTCGCGCTTCTCCTGCTCCGAGCGCGGCCGCTGACTGCGCGGGATCTGGCGGTACTCGGCAAGAACCTTCTTGTACGTCTCCCATTCGAAACCCGCTTTGAGCTGATCGTACATCGCCAGGGCCAGGAAGGGATCGGATTTCCAGCGTTCCCAGTTGCCGCCCGACTTCAGGTACGACTCGACCGCCTTGGGGTTCGATTTGCCCTGTTTCGCAGTGGAGATTCCGCAGACCGTTTGCCGTCGTTCTGGCGGCCGGTCCAGGCAATCGCGTTGGCAAATAGCCTGCCGGTGTCGGCGATGGCAAATGCTTCCGGCGCGAGGTAGCCGTTGTGGCCGAAGGCAAGAATCCGGCCCTTACCCAGCCGCCCGGCCGCGACCACGGAGGCGAAAGTGCCCTTACCTGATTTGCCTACGATGACTGGGAACGCATCGCGACCGAACACGGCAAGCGGATCAGGTGCTCCCGGGGCGGCGATGGAACCAACGCCTATCAGGAGCGAATCCAAGTCCTCGGACGCCGCGAAGGCAGGCCCCGAGATCAGCAGGGCGAAGAAGACGCAGAGGTGTATGCGGAGCATGGATGGTCCTTTCCTGTAACGTGGTACAGACAGATGGCGGGTTGGTTGGCGGGTTTTTACCAGACGGGTTGCGAACGCGCGATTGCCACCTGCACAGCCATCTTCGCCGATGCTGGATGAGTCTCACAGCACGTACGGGTATCGCTGGGGACGCCTCAGCAATCGATTTGCCTGATCGTCGCCGATGACACGCTGGTTCTGGCCATCCCACACAAGCCTGCGGTCGAGGACGGGCCGGCGCCGGTGGCAATGGCGGCGCCAACTGACGTGATTGAGATGACCGTTGAGGACGAGGTGGGCTTCATACGCGGCCATGTTGCATGGTTTGTGCCGAGAACTCAAGTGCCGTAGTGCCACGAATCAATCGAGACACGGCATACGGTGCACCCAATCGTTCACAACCGGTTGGACGACCAGAACGCATTCATCTGCCGCAAACCCTCCGCATGGATGTTGCATTGGCCCCCTGGGGGGCCTTCCTGTTACCACACCCTCTGGGGGTCGAGTCTCATTTCCTGCCTACCCCATGTTTGGTATTGCCCCTCATAAGTCCTGATAGATCAAGGACCCGATTTTGCATTAATCCGCGATGTAATTCCTCCATCGCGTGAAGTTGTACTTCATACCATTCCAAGAAACAGGAGAAGTCCTCCCCATCCTCGACAACTTCTGCCAGCTTCGGCTGCGGCTTGCCCATATGGAATGAGCTTAGGACCGCCGAATCAATAACTGGCGATGTTATTGAGGTGCGGCGACAAAGTTCCATCTGGGCAACAAGTCATCGAACCCGATGGCCATCGTGGCT
>JAPLNB010000329.1 GCA_026693085.1 Planctomycetota bacterium
ACAGCGTCCGCACAAGATGAACTGCCGTCATGTCCCCGCAACTATCCGCCCCCGCCCCCAAACTCCCAAAACTCCCGCCCCCCCCTCTGATACATCGTTCATCGCTCATCGTTCTTCTCGCTCTCCTTCCACCGCTCGGCCCCATCCCCCCACACCTCCTTCTTCCAGATCGCCACCTCCGCCTTCAGCGCATCCATCAGAAACCGGCACGCCGCAAACGCCTCCTCCCGATGCCCCGCCGACACCGCAATGACCACACTCGCCTCCCCCACCACCACCCGCCCAACCCGATGCAGCATCGCCACTTTCACAATCCCCCACTTCTCCCTCGCCCGCCTCGCCAACTCCTCAAGCTGCTCCCTCGCCATCTCTTCATACACCTCATACTCCAGCGCCGCCAATTCCACCCCCTCGCCATTACGCTCCGCCCGCGTCGTCCCCACAAACACACAAACTCCCCCCGCCGCCGGATCTCCCACGAACTCAAGCATGCCCACCACCGGAATCGCCTCCCCCATCATCGCAATCCAATCCACCATATTCATTCACCCCCCGCTCACCGGCGGTATCACCGCCACCTCATCCCCCTCCCGCAACGCCGTCTGCCTCCTCGCATACCCACGATTCACCGCAAACGCCACTCGATCCATCTTCGGATTTCCGCCATCACAACCCCGCCGGATACCCTACCACCGCAATCTTATATCGATCCGCCAACTCGATCACCTTCCGCTTCTCCAGCACCACCGTCTTCCCCGCCTCCAGCAGCAGACAACCCGCCCCAGCCGCATTAAGCTTCTCAATCGTCTGCGTCCCGATCGTCGGCACATCCACACGCATGTCCTGCCGAGTGTTCGCCACCTTGATCATCGTCCACCCCCTCACCCGGCAAAGCCCCCCAGCCCGCTCGATCATCGCATTCGTCCCCTCCAACGCCTCCACCGCAATCACATCCCGGTCCAACACCGCTATGCTCTGCCCGAT
Source organism: Planctomycetota bacterium (assembly GCA_026693085.1). Classification (GTDB taxonomy): domain Bacteria; phylum Planctomycetota; class Phycisphaerae; order Tepidisphaerales; family Tepidisphaeraceae; genus JAPLNB01. The sequence goes on from JAPLNB010000329.1 coordinate 985, forward strand.
ATCCAGCCGGCTGATCGTGTTGCAGATCTCCCACCCAAAACCGATGTCCCGCCACTGCGACTCCGTCGGCTGCCGACGCGTCATCACCCCGGCCTCCGCCAAATGCTCCACGCAATAGGTCGTTGAATCCATCAAGTGAATACCCGCCGACTCCAACTCGTCCGCCACCGCCTTCAACACCGCGTACGGCCTCTTGTCGTGCCGCAGCACCGTGAACCATATCTTCAACGTCCGCCAATCAGGAATATACCGGAAATACCTCCATCGATCATACATCCGCGACTTCTGCACTCGCCCCACCATGATCGCCTCCCGGCAACCCGCCGACTTCAGTACCTGGATCCACCGGTTCAGCCTCAACACACCCACCCACTCGAAATGATCGCACTCATATCTCAGTTCCGGCCACGCGTTCCCCGCAAACGCCGCGCAAACCACCTCCCGCCCCGCCGTGCGCGCCCCCCGCGCCACCAAGACCGGGAATACTCCCTCTCCAGCGATCAAGCCCAACGGTGCCATCCCTGCAATTCTAACCACCGAGACCCATCAATTGAACACACCCACCCCCAACTCCTTTCATGACATCCCATCCCACCGCTCCGACTGCCAGGCCTCCACCTCCGGCGCCGCGGCAATCCTCTCTAACTCCGCCATCACCTCTTCCAGATTCACGATCTTCATCCTCTGCCGCCGATACTTCTCCAACCTCGTCGGCTCGTCACCCGGCTGCTCCGGATTGTTATTCGCCAACATAATCTCTCCTCTCTCCTTCTGCCAAACCCAACCACCCAACGCTCCACCCGAAACCTACATTAGACCCCCCACCCAGGCAACCAACTCCTCAAGAATGTAAAGACAGCTAATCTATATGGTTACACCTCTCCCGCCTGCGCAATCTGGGCAAACCCATTTCTGACCCCTCACCCCTGCCCCCTCGCCCCTCACATCTTTTTCCCACCCCAAATCACCTGTCTGCCTCCTTGAACATTGCACTTCTTCCGCTAAACTACGATTCTCCGGCGGAGGACTCGATATCTCCGCCGTTTGTGTTTATTCTGGAGCGGAACCCAAGAGGATACGCATGATCAAAGTCAAGTTGCGCGGCAACGAGACCGCCGAACAGATGTTGCGGCGGTTCAAAAAAATGTGCGAAAAAGAAGGCCTTACCAAGGACATCAAGCGCATCGCCTACTACGAGAAGCCCAGCGAAAAACGCCGCCGTCGCAGCCGCAAAGGTGCCCCGCGAACCATGGAACGCTAGTATCTCGCTAGGGATATCGCGTCCGGGAGCTGGTCCCTGTCGTCTTGGGCTGCCTTGTGGCTCCCCGACGCTTGTTTACGGTTTGTGCTCCCCATGATGCCATCTGACTCCCAAGCCATTCAGACTGATAACCTCACAAAAGTCTACCGCGACTTCTGGGGACGCGACAAAGTCCGCGCACTCGACGACCTCAACCTCACCATCCACCGCGGTGAGGTCTTCGGACTTCTCGGACCCAACGGCTCCGGCAAGTCCACCACCATCAAGCTTCTCCTCGGCCTCATTTTCCCCACCCGGGGCCGAGCCTCGATCATGGGCCACCCCGCCGGATCCCCGGCCGTCAACGAGCGAATCGGCTTCCTCCCCGAAGAGTCCTACCTCTACCGCTTCCTCAATGGCGAAGAAACCCTCCACTTCTACGCCCGCCTCTTCCGCATCCCACGCAAAGAACGCAACCGCCGCGTCCCTAAACTCCTCGACATCGTCGGCCTCGACGCCAAAGCACGTAAACGAAAGCTCCGCGAATACTCCAAAGGCATGGCCCGACGCATCGGCCTCGCCCAGGCACTCATCAACAACCCAGACCTCATCCTCCTCGACGAGCCCACCACCGGCCTCGACCCCATCGGAACCCGCGAAATGAAGGACCTCATCCTCTCACTCAAAGCGCAGGGCAAAACCGTCCTTCTTTGCTCCCACCTCCTGGCCGACGTCCAAGACGTCTGCGACCGTATCACCATCCTCTATCGCGGAAAAATGCAGACCCTCGGCCTGGTCAAAGACCTGCTCCAAGTCCGAGACATCACCGATATCCAGATGAAAGGCGCCTCCGACCAGCACATCGCACAGCTCAAAGACTTCCTCCAATCCATCGGCGCCCCCAACGCCACCTTCTCCCACCCCACCACCACCCTCGAAGACCTCTTCGTCCGCATCGTCCGCGAAAATAAGGACGCATGATTACTGCTGACCCATGAGCAGACCCGTATCTGTTTCATCCTCCATCATCTTGAACTAGCCATGTTCGCTTACTTCCCCGACTTCATCGCCAACAACCCCGGCCTCTTCCTGGCCGCCGCCATCGTCCTCATCGGGCTCTTCGGCCTCGGCCTCAAAGACCTCCTCCGACTCAGCCCCACCCGCCTCTGGGCCGTCTCCACCATCGCCCTACAGCAATCCTTCCGCCGGCGCGTCCTCTGGATCACACCCCTGCTCATCCTCGGCATCGTCACCGTCTGCCAACTCCAAAAATCCTTCGACGCACAGGATGTCATCCGCCAAACCACCATGGTCTGCCTCTTCGCCTCTGGCCTCCTCGTTACCCTCCTCACCATCATCCTCGCCGCCACCAACCTCCCACGCGAAATCGAAAACCGCGTCATCTACACCATCGCCACCAAACCCGTCACACGCCTCGAAATCGTCCTCGGAAAAATCGTCGGATTCGCCCGCGTCTCCTTCTGGATCCTGTTCATCATGGGCCTCTTCACCTACGGCTACCTCCACCTCCGAAACTACACCCTCCGAAATTACGTCTCCGCACAACTCGCAGCCCCAGGTGCCGTCGATGACTCCATCCGCCCCACCCTCGAATACTACCGCGAACACGGCCTCCTCCACGCCCGCGACCTCGGACTGCCCGATTCCCTCAACCTCTACAGCCATCTCCCCACCTCGCCCACCGACCGCTGGATCCCAGGCCTCTTGGAAGGCGAAATGCTCGTCCGCTTCACCATCGACCCCCTGCGCATTCCCCGCGCCGACCCCGCCGCCGACCCCGCCTCCACGCGCGGCGGCGTCTTCCTCCACCTCCCCATCCTCTACCGCAGTGTCTCACGCCCACCCTCCAACCCACGCCCAGCCACCTCGCCCACCACACTCCCGGTTCCCCGCATCAGCTTCGGCCTCTTCAACGCCAACAAGACCGCCGTCATCACCAACCGCGAACTCGGCGCCCCACAAGGCATCGAAATCCCCAACGCCGGCGACATCCTCACTCTCCTCATTCCCCCAAAAGCCCTCGCCCAACTCCTCCCTCCCAATCCCAACGCTTCCCCAGCCGATCTCTTCCTCCAAATCACCTGCGACTCCGATGCCTACGAGTATTCCATGAGCCGCGACGGCCTCGCCATCTCCGTCCCCGAAACCCGCCACCGATTCCTCCCCGTCACCGATATCGCCTTCGCCGGCCGAGATGGCGCCTACGGCCAGCAACTCCGCGGCGGATCCGACGCCCCCAACCGCGTCGCACTCTATCGCTTCACCAACCAGAAACCACACCCAACCCAAGCTCCATTCCGCCTCTTCGAAGTCCGCCTCGGCGTCGAACGCCTCGAAGAAGACGCCTCCTCCTACATCACCCTCGATTTCCTCAACCGCGACACTGGCCAACTCGCGCCAACCATCCAAACCTCCGTCGAAACCAACCGCTCAGTCTACCTCAACGTCCCCGCCTCAGCCGTCGATTCCGGCAACTTCGACGTCATCATCAAGACTCCCAGCAACGCCTGGCTCGGGCTCCGCGATGGACCCCTCGCCTCACTCAAGTTCGTCAAACACGACCAGTCCTTCGCTCTCAACCTCGTCAAGAGCCTTTTCATCATCTGGCTCATGTCCCTCCTCGTCACCATCATCGCCATCTTCGCCTCCACCTTCCTCTCCTGGCCCATCGCCGTCGTCCTCACCGTCGTCGTCCTCTCCGGACACTGGGCCGCCCAACAGGTCGTCGACGTCCAATCCTCCACCGGCATCGGCCGGCAGATCGTCAACGATCTCATGCCCCGCGACATCGACCCCGCCTCCGCTAGAGCCGTCAGCTCCTCCGTCGATGCCCTCGTCTACACCCTCAACTCTGTCGCCGCCATCCTCCCTGATATCTCCCAGTTCTCCGCCATACAGGAAATCCAGCAAGGCATCGCCATCTCCCCCGCCGTCGTCATCTTCCCTGCCCTCCAAGTCACCTTCGGCTTCGGCCTCCCACTCCTTGTCCTCGCCTACGCCTTCCTCAAATACAAGGAGGTCGCCCCATGAACCGCAGACGCTCCACCCTCTCCATACTCCTCATCATCTCCCTCCTCGCCACCGCCGCCATGAGCGTCCTCGTCCAGGACCGCCACGATGCCCTCCTCCCCAGACCCCGCGTCGCCTCCCGCCTCTCTGGCCTCGATTCCTTCGCCATCGGCCTCCTCCTCGGCGGCCTCCGCGGACCCCTCGTCATGGTCCTCTGGGCCTCCAGCGAAAATCAGAAAATCAACAAAGACCTCGAAGACATCGACACCAAAATCGACCTCATCCGACGCCTCCAACCCGAATTCGACTCCGTTCACATCTTCCAGATGTGGAACAAGGCCTACAACCTCTCCGTCATGATGGCCAATATCCAGAATAAGTACGCCGCCATCCTCGACGGCCTGGATTACGGACGATCCGTCCTCGAACAACGCGCCGACAACCTCAGCGTCCTCTACCAGATGGGCGAAATCTACTTCAATAAGCTCGGCAACCCCGTCGGCAACCCCGCCGACAAACGCTATTACAACGCCCGCCTCGCCGCCGAAACACTCCCCCCTCTCAACGTCGCCTCCAAGCTCCAGAAAGGACAGCCCGGCTGGCGACGCACCCGCCACGACACCCTTCTCGATTCCAACGGCTTCATTCTCCCCGCCCTGCTCGCCCCACCATCCCAAGCCGCTGCCTTGGCACCACTCGGGTACACCGGCGCCGAACTCCAGTTCCTCGATGTCTACAACACCCCACAGGCAGGCGCCTTCCCCTACGGCGTTCACCCCATCGCGCTCGCCTATAACTACTACAAACGCGCCGCTGTTCTCCAATCCATCACCGCCCAGCAGCACGTCACCATCGGCGAGGGCGCCGTCGCCAGCCGCCCCGCTGTCGCACTCAAGTACTGGGCTGACAACATGTGGGAGCACGCCCGACGCCTCGAAGCCCAGACCCTCGGCAAAAACCTCCCCGAAGAAAAACTCGACCTCGAACCCCTCACCGCCTCACTCCCCATCAACGCCCACTTCCTCGACCTTTCCCAAAACACCCGCAACCTCCTCCAGGAAGCCCTCTTCACCTACCGCCGCGCCACCGATGTCGCCAAACACGCCGAAACCGAGTACCGCCAACACATCGCCACCTCCAGGGGCGCCGAAAACGCCGACCTCTACTTCTCACAGATCGACTCCGCCGCCGCTCTCGTCGAACTCCTCGCCGCCGACACCGACTACCTCGCCGCTATGGCCGCCTCCTCCGCCTTCAACCCCCCGCTCGTCCCCACCGCTCAGATCGACTCCCGCCGTCGCTCCGCCGCTCAACACTACCGCAAAGCCATCGACCTCTACTATTTCCTGATCCTCAAGTATTACACCGAAGACGACCTCGCCACCCTGATCTACCCCAGTGACGATTACAACTTCACCACCCTTGAGCATTACCTCGGCAGCAACCTCGCCGCTAGGGTCTACCCCTGGGCCATCGGACAAAAGTTCGACAAAGCCAACATCCGGAATGCTGATCCCGCCCTCTTCCCCAAGCTCCACGCCGCCGTGACCGCCCACGTCACCGCCAAAAAGCTCTTCCGCGAAAACGCCGAGGACATCGCCGAATACGAAACCTACATCCACCGCGCCACCCAGCGACTCGCTCACCTCCAATAGACCCGCCAAACCCCCCCAATCCCCTTTCCCCCGCATCCACATATAGGTATCTCTAAATCTCCATGCTAAGTCTGGCCCCGCCCGACCCTGTCTTCTTCTCCCCTACCAGTTGAAAAATCGGCCAGCCTGCCAATAATGGCGACCCACTTATCCCCGTGGCAGCTTGAGCCGACGCGGGCTGATAGTGTTGTTCTGCTGGCGTTCTTTATTCGATTGAATCCGCCTTCCTGCCGCCTCGGCAACGGCGCGATCAGAGTCTCTTAACCAAAGGGTTGAACACCTATGTCTGCACTATTGCGAAGCTTCTTGAGAAGCGGAAAAGCCAAGGCCACTTGGCTTGTCTTGCTGGCATCATGTCTGATTGCCACTTCCATGGCTCGCCCGGCCTTTGCCGCAGAGGCAATTGTTACCGCCGGCACTGCCGCCCCTGCCCACGAAAAAGTCCAGTTCTTCGAGCCCTTCACCAGCCTCAAATTCGACACGATGGAGAAGACCAGCCTGATTGTCGTGCTCGTCATCGCCATCATCGGCCTCCTCTATGCCTTGATGCTCATGAAGCAGGTCATGGCCGCTCCCAAAGGCACTAAGAAAATGCAGGAAATCGCCGCCGCCGTCCGCGAAGGCGCAAACGCCTACCTCGGCGCCCAGGCTCGAAAGATCATCCCCCTGATTTTTGTCATCACCTTCCTGCTCTATTTCACAGCGAATCAGCCCGCCTTCGCCTGGGGCCGCGCCGCCGCCTTCTTCGTCGGCGCCTTCTTTAGCTGGACCGTCGGGTTCGTCGGAATGTATCTCGCCACCGAGGGTAACCTCCGCGTCGCCACCGCCGCCCGACAGTCCTACGGCGAAGCCATGCAGCTCGGATACCGCACCGGAACCGTCGCCGGAATGCTCACCGACGGCCTCGGCCTCCTCGGCGGTACCTGCATCTTCCTCATCTACGGCGAAAAAGCCTATGAAGCCCTCCTCGGATTCGGCTTCGGTGGAACTCTCCTCGCTCTCTTCATGCGTGTCGGCGGCGGTATCTATACCAAGGCCGCCGACGTCGGCGCTGACCTCGTCGGAAAAATCGAAGCCGGAATCCCCGAAGACGACCCCCGAAACGCCGCCACCATCGCCGACAACGTCGGTGACAATGTCGGCGACTGCGCCGGTATGGCCTCCGATATCTTCGAGTCCTACGAAGTCACCATCGTCGCTGCCATGATCCTCGGTATGGCCTCCTACGGACACAAGGGCGTTATCTTCCCACTCCTCGTACGTGGCATCGGCGTCCTCGGATCCATCATCTCCACCTACACCGTCAAGGCCGGACCCAACGACACCTCCGACACCGCCCTCCACTCCGTTCACCGCGGATTCTGGATCGGTTCCCTCATCTCCGTCATTGGCTTCGTAACCCTCGGATTGTTCTACCTCAAGTTCGATGCCAACTACTTCACCAACTACAAGCAGGCCCTGCCCGGATTCCATCTGGTCAATGGCGTCACCGAAGGCTGGTACATCGTCGGCGGCGCCGACATCCGCCCCATCCTCACCTGCTTCATCGGCATCGTCCTCGCCGTCTCACTCAACAAGCTCACCAGCTACTACACCCATACCTCCCACCCGCCCGTCAAGAGCCTCGCCCGTGCCTGCCAGACCGGCCACGCCACCAACATCATCCAAGGCCTCGCCGTCGGATACGAGTCCGCCGTTATGGCCACCCTCGTCCTCGCCGCCTCCATCGCTTTGTCCGTCTTCTGCTTCGCCGGCACCACCCCAGTCTTCGTCGCCTACGGCGTCGCCATGGCCGGCATCGGTATGCTCACCCTCACCGGCAATACCATCTCCATGGACGTCTTCGGCCCCGTCGCTGACAACGCCAACGGCATCGGCGAAATGGGCTATGAAGAAAAGGAAATGGGCGCCGCTAACTACAAACGCGCCCGCCAGATCCTCGCCGACCTCGACGCCGTCGGTAACACCACCAAGGCCGAAACCAAGGGCATCGCCATCGGATCCGCCGTTATCGCCGCCGTCTCCATGTTCGCTTCCTTCATCGCCACACTCGCCATGGGCTCCGAAGAGAAGATCGTCGACATGAACCCCGCCCAGTACCTCGAGTACGCCGGCAAACTCACCGTCGCCGAACCCAAGGTCCTCATCGGCATGCTCATCGGCGGCTGCGTCCCCTGGCTCTTCAGCGCCATGCTCATCCGAGCCGTCGGACGCGCTGCCTTCTACATCATCAAGGAATGCCGCATCCAGTTCCGCGATAAGGAAATCTGGGCCGGCACCAAGAAACCCAACTACGGCCGCGTTGTCGATATCTGCACCTCCTCCGCCCAGTCCGAACTCATCGGCCCAGCCATCCTCGGCGTCCTCAGCCCCATCCTCGTCGGCATCCTCCTTGGCCCATACGCCCTCGGCGGTTTCCTCGCTGGCATGATCGTCTCCGGCATCATGCTCGGCGTCTTCATGGCCAACTCCGGTGGCGCTTGGGACAATGCCAAAAAATCCATCGAAGATGAGCCCAGGGATCTCGCACGCAACACCGGCAAGGGCTCCGAAAAGCACAAGGCCGCCGTCACCGGCGACACCGTCGGAGATCCCCTCAAGGACACCGCCGGCCCTGCCATCAACCCCATGCTCAAGGTCATGAACATGGTCGCCATGCTCACACTCACCTCCCTCACCCTCAACTTCAACATGGCCGGTATCAAAAACACCCTCACCGGCACTGAACCCAACTGGAAGATCGGCGCGGTGATCGCCGTCGTCATCATCGCCCTCATCGTCTGGGCCGTCCGAAACTCCAACAAGGAGACCGCAGAAATGATGGAACTCGAATCCGAACTCGGTGGAGCACCCGCTACCGCAGAAGCGACTGCCACCAAGTAACCCCAAACCGGATCCTCCCGGTTTCTTTTCGCAAGCACCGCCAGGGCACGGCCAACAAGCCGTGCCCTTGGCTTTTCCCCTCAGCCTCATCGACCCCAAACCACCCCCCACCCTCTCACCTCCACATCCACATCCCCCTCGCACCAAAGTCGCATCAATCGCATCTCCCAATGCATCGCATTCCCGTTCGCCAAGCTATAATCCCCGCAGCAGCGATCCGCCGCTCCCGGTTGCTTGGAGCACCGGATCTTAGTTATACAGCTTGAACCTGCTTTTACCGGAGGTACCCCATCGCCATGCACTCTCAGCACACCCCCGCTATCGACCCCGTCGAGTCCGCACGTTCTTTCGCCGTCCTCGCCGCCCGCCTCGCCGCCAACACCCGCTGCTATAACGTCGTTGTCCTCGACGTCCGCAATATCTCCCCTGTCACCGACTTCTTCGTCATCGCCACCGGAACAAGCCCCCGCCAGATGCAATCCGTCTGCGACGACATCGAAGAAATGGCCCAGCCCCTCGGCCACAAACCCATCTCCCGCGCCGGCTACGGCTCCGACATCTGGGTCCTCCTCGACTTCGTCGACGTCATCATTCACGTCTTCAGCGAAGGCGCACGACAGTTCTACGACCTCGAATACCTCTGGGGCGACGCCAAAAACCTCGATTGGAAGGACGCCAAGACCGAACGGCCTTCGCCAAGATCCTCCGCCCCCTGATGAACCACCTGCCCGTCCTCGGTTCGCCGGTATGCGGGTCCGGCCAGTACGATCAGTAGATGCTGAGCCCCGGCCCGCCGGCGAAATACAGCGTCAGACCATAATCCACCCCCGCCATGATCAGCAGAACCCATACCCACCAGCGGTACGGCTTCTCCATCCGCGTTCGCACCCATACCACCCCCAGAAAGATGCCCAGCGGAATCAAATACGCTATCACCAACGCGTACGGCCGAGCCATGATATAGTCCGGCGAGAACGACCCCCGCGACAGCCCCAGTGCCCGGATCACAACCATCACCACCTGCGTACGCAGCCAACCCGCCAGACCTATCTTTGGCAGTTGCACCACAGCCAGCACCGGTAGCTCGCTGAGCCACAGGGCATTGAGAAACGGCAGTGTCAGCGCACTGGCGACGAAATAGCCAACAAAGCACCGCAGCACGAGCATGTACGCAAGCCCCTCCCTCAACGCGCGCCCTGTGGCCGAAGATTCATACTCGAGAAATGGCGACATCCTCCCCCTACCTCATCACCCACTGCTGCCCATCCGCATCCACTTCATCGTGACCCGGATACCGCTCATCCCCAGCGATGTGGTAGTTCAACTCCAGCGTCTTATGCAGAATCACCGGCTCCTTCTTCCCATCGCTCCCCGCCTTCGTCACCACCTGCCCCGCCTCATCCTTCAACACCGTCGCCTCTCCGCTCAGCCCCCCCACAAAAATGCCGAACAACCCCATCCGCGGATTCGGCTCCAGCCAGATCGCCACCCCATCCTTCGCCTGATCCTCCCCAACCCGAATCGTCCCCGAAATCTGCGTCACCGACTCCAGCGACTTGGCCTTCTCCAGGATCCGGATCGTCTCCAAAACTTCCGTCGGGATATTCCGATCGCTGCGGATCACCGCCCCATCCTCAGCCAGCATCTCGAAATTCGGCAGAAACGTCTGTTCCCGATCGCTCACGTTCGTCACCGTATACGTCATGTACCAGTACGCCACCGCCGTCTTACTCCCCCGCGACGTCACCACCACCCGCGTCGGCTTCGAGTGCTCGAAATTCAGCTCCCATGAAATCGGGTACGCGCTCGGCTTCGGGTAGCCACCGGCCACCGTCGCCAACATCACCAGCCCCGCGAGCAACAACATCAATACCAAACGCGGACGTTTCATCGTTGTCTCTCTCCGCTGTTCCCGCTCACTCGCCCCCCCTTCTTTATAGCACACGCAGCACGCCCATGCACTTCTTCTCCACCACACGACCGCTCTGCCCGTGTCCTTCTTGCTTATTCCATTTGCCCTTCGCGTTTCCGGTGCTATTCTTACCTTCCGTGGGGATACTGTCAAATCTCCGTTTTCTTCGCGGCCTCCGGCCGCCTCAGGATCTCGTCGCCATCGAAATCCGCCCCGCAACCCCCGCCGAACTCGAAAACGCCGTTCGCCTCATTCTCGCTTCCCCCGCCGCTCTCCCAGACGACCGCCAGGTCCAGAACCTCGTCAACCTCAACCTCGCTTACCAGCCCCACCTCCCCACCATGCTTGCCTTCCACTCCGGCCACCTCATCAGCGCCGTCCTCCCCATCGTCTCACCCGGTCGAACCATGCTCCTCTTCCCCCCAAACCAACTCCACGGCGAGTTCCACCTCCAAGTCACTCGACGACTCATCGAAGCCGCCTGCCACAATGCCCTCCTCGCTGGCATCCACCTCGCCCAGGTCCTCCTCGACAACCACGCCTCCCCACTACACTCCCTCCTCCTCTCCTGCTCCTTCAAACCCCTCGCCGAATTGCTCTACCTTCAGGCCGATATCCCACCCAACCTCCGCCCACAGCCCCTCGCACCCGATTTCTATTGGCTCACCTACTCCCAAAAAACCCACCACCTCTTCTCCCAAACCATCCTCGCCAGCTACCAGCAAAGCCTCGACTGCCCCACCCTCAATGGCCTCCGCGATATCGACGACATCCTCGCCGGACACAAAGCCACCGGCAACTTCAACCCCGACCTCTGGTTCCTCCTCTGCCGCAATGATTCCCACCTCGGCGTGCTCCTCCTCAGCCCCATCCCACGCTCCGACATCATCGAACTCATCTACCTCGGCGTTCCCCCCAACCACCGACACCACGGAACCGCCGACCTCCTCATGCGACACGCCGCCTACACCGTCTCCGCCTTACACCATACCCGCCTCTCCCTCGCCGTCGACGCCAACAACCTCCCCGCCCTTCGCCTCTATTGGCGACACGGCCTCCAAGCCATCGGCAAAAAAACCGCCCTCCTCCGCGACCTCCGCATCCCCACCGTCACCCTCGGCCCCGCCCTCCAACAACCGACATCCGCGGCAGAACCTTCTTCCTCCTCACCCCTGACCCCTCACCCCTCGGCTTCTCCACCACCTATCCCCAATCCCCCCACAACATGTGCATTTCCCGTTGAGAAGTTTTTTTTTCGTGCTCTCCCTTCCGGTAAATGCTGCCTTTACGCCGATGTGAATGGAAAATCCGATAACGTCGGCCTTGTCAGCACAGCCTCACGCAGCTATTTTCTCCTCCAGTTGATGAGCTCACGGATGGGCAGAGCTGACAATCAGGACATGGTGATACGAATGGGTGCTGACAAGGGCATTGCCGCACGTCGTCTTCGTTCCTGACCTCTCGCATGGATGCGATCTCAAGGATGAATTGCCATAGGCAAGACGCCTAAGCCGCCACGCAGTCTCCCAGACTCCGCGTCTCGGTTCCTGCCGCAACGGCTCGTTCGTTTTCATCGGAGTACGCAGACCCGGAGCATGCTGCGTTTCCTCTCGCAGGCACGGACGGCCTTCGGGGCCGGTCGCGTAGCAGAGGCAGGTCAACCTCAAGGAGATCGCCGTGAGCTGTATCAGCACACACGATCCGCAGCTGGAACGTTTGGCCGACGCCATCGCCCAGCGCGTGGGACAGCAACGTTTTCATGTGTGGTTCATTAACTCTACCCGCCTCGATCTCAAGCAGGATGCCCTCGAGATCGCCGTCCCTAATGACTTCATTAGTGAATGGATAGGCCGCAACTTCTCGCAGCCAATCCAGGACGCGGCACACGAAGTCCTCGGCTGCAGCCTCACCGTCCGCTTCAGCGTCGTCCCGCAACTCTTCGACGCTGCGCCCATCGCCACCGACTCGCCCGACCGGACACCTCGCAACGGCCACGCCCTCGCCAACATCGCCAACCCCTGCAGAACCACGCCACTCCCACCCCACCCTCCCTGGCATGACCTCGCCCAACTCAACCACGCCATTCCACCCACACAAAACCCCGCCCAAGTCACCCCGCGTCCTCGCACCAACCCCCACGCCTCACCCGATCCACACTCCCACCCCTCCCCCGCTTCCTCACTCCCACGCCTCCGACACGACCTGGACACCTTCGTCGTCGGTCCCTCCAACCAACTCGCCTACAATGCCGCCCTCTACGTCGCCGAATTCCCCGGCGTCCAATACAACCCCCTCTTCATACACGGCTCCTGCGGCCTCGGCAAAACACACCTCCTCCAAGGCCTCTGCAAACGCTTCCTCGACCATCACCCCGCAAAAAACTGGACCTACCTCACCGGCGAAGAATTCACCAATGAGTTCCTCTTCGCACTCCGCCACAACAAGCTCGACGCCTTCCGCCGAAAGATCCGCGACCTCGACCTCCTCGTCATCGACGACGTCCACTTCCTCTCTGGAAAACGCGCAACCCAGGAAGAGTTCCTCCACACCTTCAATGCCATCGAAGCCCTCGGAAAACAGGTCGTCATCGCCTCAGACTCCCACCCCAAAATGATCGAGGAGTTCGGCGAATCCCTCATCAACCGCTTCGTCTCAGGTATGGTCGTACGCATCGACCCCCCAAACTCCGCCACCCGCGCCCAGATCCTCCGCGGACTCATGCTCCGCGCAGGCCTCATCCCCACCGATGAAACCACCACCTGGATCGCTCGACGCGTCACGCAGAACGTCCGCGAACTCGAAGGCGCCGTCACACGCATCTCCGCTCTCGTCAAACTCACCGGACAACAACCCGACCTCGCCATGGTCCAGGAATCCCTCGGCGACCTCGAACGCCAACACATCGCTCCCCTCAAACCCGACAACATCCTCTCCGCCGTCTGCACCTACTTCGGCCTCGAACTCCGACACCTCATGTCCAGCCGCCGACAACGCACCATCTCCCTCGCTCGCTCCGTCGCCATGCACATCATCCGAAAAACCTCGAAACTCTCCTTCCCCGAAATCGGACAACGCCTCGGTAAACGAAATCACTCCACCGTCATCTCCGCTTGCCGCCGCGTCGAAAACGCCATCCGCTCCAACGAAAAACTCATCTGGACCAGCCCCATCGGACCCCGCGAAGAAGAAGCCGCCGAACTCATACAACGCCTCGAAGAACTCTCCCGCGCCATGAACTGACCCCTCAACCCCGCGAGGCCTTCCAACCCCCACCCAGCTTGCTCCGTCGCTTCTCCCTTAGCCCCCCACATCACTCCTCGTACCCACAAAAAAAACGAATCGGCAACCCTCCCATCGCCGATTCGCCGTTTCTCCGTCACCTCGCCCCACCCCCTTTCATCATTCATAATTCATCATTCATCATTCCGCATTGCATCTCCCCCCACCCCTTCCGCAATACACTCCGCCACCGTCTCGCCTCGCCGCCGTTTCGAAAACGCCTCCAGGTTGAACACGCTCACCAGTTCCGCCCCGATCTGGTACTGCCCATCCCCCATCGCCAGGCAGTACACCACCGCATACAGCAGCGGCAAGCCCCATCGTCGAAAAATCCCCGCTCTGCGTTGCCACCGCCTCCCCCACCATCCCCTCACGCACCAGATGGATCACCAGCTCGTGCGCACATTCCGTCCGCAGCCAACGGCGCTGGTCCCCCGCCCCAGCTTCCGCCGAAACTCTCGCAACACCTTGCTCCACAACCTGGCTCATAATCCTCCACTTCCTTTCATCGGCCATCTTGTCCACCCAATTCACACAACTCCCGATCACCCTTGCCTCAACCGCACCCCATCATCCAATACATTCACCCCGACAGGCAACCCACGCCTGCGACATCCTCAAAAACCACGTCCCCTCGTCCCATAACATCCGCCCCGCTTGCCCACCAATCCCGCAATCCCCTCGTCATCCTGATGACAACCCAAAACCCCGCCTCCGCCGCGTTCCATCACCCCCCCAGACCATCCCATCGACACAGCTTGCCCAGCTTCGCTCGCCATCTGCCCGTTTTTTCACATCTTGATTTGCTTGTGCCTGGATCGGTGCTAGGTTGTATTGGACGTGCCTTGCGCTGACGCAGGTGAGATCATTTCATCGGGCGCGAGTGTTCACTTCTTTATAGCCCAGATGGAGGAGCAAATGCAGCGTAAATTGTCTCACTGGACGCCCGGGCTCTTGCTCGCGGCAACGATTGTGTTCGCCGCCGCACCCGCCCACGCCGGTTTCGTCGTCTTCGACAATTTCAACAGCTACACCGCCGGCAGCATCCTCAACGGCCAAGGCCCCGTCGGCAACACCTGGACCACTCCCGACACCGCCGCCCAAGGCTCCATCACCATCGTCAACGTCGCCCCAGGCAA
Organism: Planctomycetota bacterium; assembly: GCA_026693085.1. Classification (GTDB taxonomy): domain Bacteria; phylum Planctomycetota; class Phycisphaerae; order Tepidisphaerales; family Tepidisphaeraceae; genus JAPLNB01. Next base: position 16,123 of record JAPLNB010000329.1, read on the forward strand.
CAACGCCGTCCGTTTCGACAATTACACCGACAACGCCGCCCACCGCAACTACCGCAGCCTCCAGGCCGCCGGACTCGCCATCCCCAACGCCTCCTCCGCCGCCACCGTCTTCTTCACCTTCAAGAAAGGCGCCGGCAATCTCAACTTCAACACCATCCTCAGCGACCTCCCCGCCCCCACCAACCTTGCCGGCGACTCCGAAGTCCAGCTCAACGAAGACTACGGCAGCGGAACCTTCTTCCGCGGCCGCAGCGCCAACTCCTTCCCCCTCCTTACCACCGCCGCCGGACCCACCCAGCTCGAACGCGATGCCGCCCGCATCATCCCCCTCGCCGACGCCACCTACAACGTCTGGCTCGCTATCGACAACTCCACCGACACCTACAAGATCTACATGCAGTCCAACAACGACCCCGCGCTCTCCTCCATCACCCAACTCCTCAAGTCCACCGATGGCGCCGGCACCTTCACCTTCCGCAACTCCGGCTCCGCCCTCCAGGCCAACGACCTGATCACCTACAACATGGGCGTCGGCGGCGGCGGCTTCGTCGGCCCAGTCTTCATCGACGACATCTACGTCGACACCGGCTCCGCCAACTTCGCCAACCCCGTCCCCGAACCCGCAACCCTCAGCACCCTCGCGATCGGCGCCCTGGCCCTCCTGCGCCGCCGTCGCTAAAAACCGAAGTTTCGCTTCACTCACCAGGAGCCCCGGTTGCACAGCCGGGGCATCTCATAAAATGGGGACGCAGCTCTTTTTTACGGCTCTTCCCCCGCCACCTCGTGCGCCCCCGTTTTCCTCGGCCTACCCCGTGGCCGAACCGTCCACTCCAACCCCAGCCGCTCCACCGTCATTCCCCGCCATCGCTCCGACCCGTACGGCCGGCCCCGCACCACCGCCTCCCTCACCTCCTCTACCTCCGCCGCACGCTGCGCACCGCTCACCCACTGTACCCAATCCCCAGGCTCCTCCACCGGCCACTTGTGCAACAACCCCCTCGCCTCCTCATCCCCCTTTGTCCTTCGCCACAGGCTCCCCCACCGCCACCGCTCCGCCCGCTCCACCAGCTTCGCCCGCAACGCATTCCGCTCCACATATCGGCACACCACCAACAAATGCTCATCCGTCTGCACCGGCACGCTCTTGAATCGTCCCTGGTACAGATGCCCCGTCCCTGCCGTCTCGTGATGCGCGTGCCAACGCATCGTGTGCGTGTGCGTCAACCACCGCACAAACGCCGTCAACTCCCCGTCCTTCCGCGGCCAAAGCACCAGGTGCCAATGATTCGGCATCACGCAGTACGCCAGAATCCGCATGGGATGCCGCTTGCCCGCCTCCTCCAGCACCTTCTCAAATGCCAGATAATCCCCCTCCTTTTCAAACAGCGGCAGCCGCGCCACCGACCGGTTCAGCACATGATACACCAACCCACCGGGAGCCACACGAGCATGTCGAGCCATGCCCGCAACCTACCCCAAATGCCGCTCCCCGTCAACGAAAAAGAACTGCGTCCCCTTATCTGCGCCTTGCTATTCGTGGATTTTTTGCACCGCATTCCCCTCAAGCAAGCCGAGTGCCGAACGGGATTGTTTACGTCCCCATTTCGGCTCTTCTGTGCCAAGGCTCTGGTTCTTGACCTGTCTGCCATGTGACCTCCTGCCCAATCAGTCGTCGTTGAGTGGTTCATTCACCGCCTTCAGCCCCATCGCCCGCCGCCACACCACGACTTGTCCGACGTGCATCGCCGTGTGCGTCGTGAGGATGTGCAAGACCGCATGGCCGATGCTCGGAAGCCGATCCCGATAGCGCACATCGGGAAGTGGACGTGCCAAATCGGATTCGCTCATGGCGGTCAGGGCATCTGCAAGTCGCTGCTGGCCATCATCCAGGACACGCAGAAGGGCTGCTTTGTCCGGGTACGCCTTGGGATCGGCAACGGGGACGCTGCCGGTGCCGAAACGCCGACCCCAATCGGCTGGCAGCCACGGAGAAATGCCGATCTCGCCGCCGATGGCCTGAGCACTGTAAACCAGATGCCCAAGTGTCCAGGCGGGATGGTTCACCACGCATTGGCACTGGCCGACCACTTGGGCTTCGTCCAGGTCGGCCACAAGCCGACGCAGGTGATCGAGGGTGAGTGCGTAGCTGTTGAGGGTCTCGGGAATCATTTTGCCGCCTTGAATTCGCAAGTCCGCAGCGTATCACTTTACCTATGCTGTTCCTCAAAGCCATTGGCATCTGGGCGATCCTCGTGATCGTCGCCATCGTGAACGGCACATTCCGGGTCGCCGTGCTGAACCCCCGTTTCAGTGACCTGACGGCCCACCAAATCAGCAGCGTCACCGGGTCCGTGTTGATCCTGCCCGTGACGATGTCGCTCATTCCCATCCTCGGTGCCAGCAGCACCAAGGGGCTCCTGGGCATCGGCCTCCTCTGGCTGGCTCTGACGGTGACGTTCGAGTTCAGCTTCGGGCATTTCGTGGCGGGACACTCGGACTAGGAAAAGGGGACGCAGCTCTTTTCCACAACCTCTCCACCCCCTCACACCATCACCGTCACCACCACCATCCGCCTTCTCGGGCTGGTGTCAAAATCAACCAGCACAACCTGCTGATACTCCCCCGTCAACAGTTTCCCATTCGCAAACGGCACCGTCAAACTCGGCCCCAGCAGCGACGCCCGGATGTGGCTATGACCGTTGTCATCCTTCCACGTCGCCTCATGCTCGTAATGCCCGTTGTCAGGCACCAACCGCTGCAACACCTCCTTCAAATCGTGCTGCACCAGCCCCGGCTCATACTCCATCGTCGTCAACGCCGCCGTACTCCCCACCACAAACAGATGCACCAATCCGCTCCCCCTCACCTCCGCCAGCCGCTTGTTCAACTCCGGGCTGACATTCACCACCTGGCTATTCCCTTCCGTCGGAAACTCGAGCGTAAACCTCTGCATGAGAAACCTGCCCTCTGGCACCCACTTAACCACCCCCGTTCCACCTACTCTTCTCGCCGCCGCCACCCCAGCCTTGTCCCACCTCTATGATGGGATTCCAACCCTCCCGATGCAAGTCTCCCACCCCTCTCCCCCTCATATTTTACTCCCCACCCCCCATTCCCTCACGTCCGAACCAGCAGACCCCCCCGGAACCCAGGATCCGGAACCCGATTCCCCAACAGGGGGGTTCGCGGGGGTCCAACGGGGGTTCCACGGGCAGTCCAAGGGTGCTTCGCGGGGGCCCCACGGGGGTCGGCAGGGGGGGGTCTGGCCACCCTTTTCATCGAATCCGCACCTACGCAGTACGCCCATCAACTACGGACCTTCTTTGCGAATTCCGAATAACCAATGGCCCCGACGCCATAATGAGGGCATAATTATGAGCACAAAGGACCAACAATGTGAAACCCGGCTGAGTCTTCTGAATGTATAGCAAAAACACAGCGCTAAATTTGACCCGGATCATATTGCGTGCTATATTTGCGGGACTTGACAGGTGATCGCTTGCGTAAGCCTTTATTTGCAACGGAGTTAGAAATGTTCTGCAACGCCGTTGCCAAGTCGGAGGCCTCGACTTGGCAGGGGCAGAATATACCAAGGTTCGTTCCGTATACGGACTGATTCACAAGAGACTGCTCCAGATGTCGCCAGATTACCGGGCACAAGTCCTGCAAGCAGTGGATCTTGTCGAGTTGATCAGCCAGACCGTCGCTCTCAAGCGGCGGGGCCGAAATTACGTGGGCCTCTGTCCTTTCCACCAGGAAAAGACTCCTTCGTTCCACGTAAACCCCGGCCGGCAGTCGTTTTACTGCTTCGGCTGCAAGGCCGGTGGAACCGCCTTCGATTTCGTCATGCGACGAGATCGCGTTGAGTTCAAGGAGGCCTTGGAAATTCTGGCCAAGAACACCGGCATCGAACTGCCACAGTTCGGCGGTTCAAAACATAAGGCCGGTGAGAGACAGGCTTTGCTGGATGCAAACTCGGCCGCCTGTCGGTTCTTTGAAAACCTCTTTTGGGATCCCCACAACGGTCAGTCCGCCCGTGACTACCTCCACCATCGTGGCTTCACCGACGAATCCCTCAAGCAATTCCAGGTCGGACTCGCTCTCGATGCCTGGGACGCCTTGCTCAATAGCCCCATCGGCCATAAGTTCCAACCACAAGTCCTCGCACAAGCAGGACTTCTAAAACCCCGGGAACGCGGTGACGGCTTCTACGATACCTTCCGCAATCGGATCATCTTCCCCATCCGCAACGAAGCCGCCCAGATCATCGCCTTCGGCGGTCGAATCCTCCCAGGCTCCAACGACCCCGCCAAATACCTCAATAGCCCCGAAACACCCCTCTTCTCCAAGAGCAAGTCCCTATTCGGACTCGACTTGGCTCGCCAACGCATCGTCGAATCCCGCACCGTCGCCGTCGTCGAAGGCTACACCGACGTCGTCATGGCCCACCAGTTCGCCGCCTGCAACGTCGTCTCCGTCCTTGGAACCGCCCTCACCGAGCAGCACGTCGTCATCCTCCGCCGCTTCGCCGACCGCATCGTCCTCCTCTTCGATGCCGACTCCGCCGGAGCCGCCGCCGTCGATCGCGTCGTCCAACTCTTCCTTACACAACCCGTTGAGATCGCCGTCGCTACCCTGCCCGACGGGTTGGACCCTGACGAGTTCCTGCTGAAGTTCGGCCTCGAAACCTTCGACAAGCTCCTCGCCGACGCCCCCGATGCCCTGACCTATGCTTGGAAACAAATGGCCCGCAAGTTTCTCTCCAGCAACGGCCTGACTGATCAGCAAAAGGCCGCCGCCGAATACGTAGACCTCCTGGCCAAGGCCACCGCCGCACCCGTTGACTCCATTCGCCTGGGTTCCGCGCTGGCCAGGGTTAGCAGGCTGACCCAGATTCCCCTCGCCGAATTGCACCAGCGATGCAGACCCCGTCGCCCCACCCGCCCGGCCCACGCCGCCGATCAAGACCCATCGGCCAGCGCCGCCGCTCCCGCAGCCGAACGTCCGCCCAGCGGCCAAGACCTCGCCGAATGTTGGATCTTGGGGATCCTGCTGTTGGAGCCTCTGCATTGGCAGAACGTCCAGGCTGGCTTGACCTTACAGGATTTCGTCGACCCCGCTCGCCACCGCCTGGCCGAACTCTACTGGAGGCATCAACAGGACGAAGGCGAGCCGGTATTTAGTGAGTTCCTCGCCGCCTTAGATGATGAGACCTTGAGAGTACTGGCCATAGAATTAGTTGAAGAAGTCGAAGAACTAGGCGATCTCGATGCACGATTGCATAGCGCCATGGAACAACTGGCTGAATTGCGACGTAATCGAGAGAGTCAGCAGACGATGAAAACGCTCCTGAGCGCCAAGGAAAATCCCCTGACGCACGAACAGGAGAACGATCTGCTCAAGAAGGTAGCGCAGACCAGGATGACTCCCGATACCCGGTTCATTGGACCCCGCATCGGTTAAGCGTGACCTCCGGGTCGCGCATTGGCCAGACCCCTTAAGGGCCAGGCCACAAGGCACTGACGACTGTCGCGTTGCAGGGATCGGAAACGGCTCCGAGATCTTTGGCCCGCGTCGCTGTTGCCTTTGCCCTCCAGATTCGTCCGGGGGCGCAGCGTATGAAATGGTGTGTAGGCAATGGTTATTGAAACTCCGTTGATTGGTTCCGGGTCGCAGGAAGAGGTCGATTTGCGCGTTGCCGCCCTCATCGATCTGGGCAAGTCGCGTGGCTATCTAACCTACGACGAGCTCAATGAACGCCTGCCCGACGAAGTCGTTTCACCCGACAAGCTCGATTCCCTGCTCATGATGATCGATGAGATGGGCATCAAGCTCATCGACGACATGGACATTCTGGAATACCAGCAGAAGGCCGCAAAATCCGTAAAATCAAACCCGGCCACGGTTACCGCAGCCGCCCTGCTCTCCGCCGTCAAGCCGGTGCCCGAGCCAACCGGTCCCGATGAGCCCCGCCCCGAGGACCTCGCTGCCGAGGAAAAAGAAGAAATCGACCTCAATCTCGAGGAAGAACTCGCCGAGGCCTCCAGCAAACGCATCGACGACCCCGTCCGCATGTACCTCACCCAGATGGGCGAGATCCCCCTCCTCACCCGCGAACAGGAAATCGGCCTCGCTAAAAAAATCGAAATCACCCGGAAAATCTTCCGCTCCCGCGTCCTCGAAAGCGACTACTGCCTGCAGTCCGCTGTTGAGATCCTGCAACAGGTTGATGATGGCGATCTGCCTTTCGATCGCACGATGAAGATCAGCACCGCCGAGGACCAAGCTGACAAAACCACCATCGGCCAACGCATCCCCATGAACCTCGAGACGGTTCGCAGCATGCTCGACCGCAACCGCGAGGACTGGGAATCGCTGCGATCAACCAAGACCAGAAAGGAGAACCAAGACCTCATGCTGGCGATCCGTCGTCGCCGCCGCCGAAGCGTTAAACTCCTTGAAGAGCTCTCCTTACGCACCAGCAGGGTCACCCCGCTCATGAAAAAACTCTCCAGCATCTCCACCAAGATGCTCGAGCTCGAACAGCGCATCGAAGAACTCAAGAAACTGAAAGACCCCGGCGAAGATCTTGAAGTCTGCCAGCAAGAGTTGGCTGGCCTTGAAGACCTGGCCCTCGAAAACGCCCAGGACCTCCACCGCCGCGTCGTCGTCATCCGCAAAATCTACAACAAATACGAAGACGCCAAACGCAAGCTCTCCGGCGGCAACCTCCGCCTCGTCGTCTCCATCGCCAAAAAATACCGCAACCGCGGCCTCTCCTTCCTCGACATCATCCAGGAAGGCAACACCGGCCTCATGCGCGCCGTCGATAAATACGAATACCGCCGCGGCTACAAGTTCAGCACCTACGCCACCTGGTGGATCCGCCAAGCCATCACACGCGCCATTGCGGATCATGCCCGCACCATCCGCATCCCCGTGCACATGATCGAGACGATGAGCAAGCTCCGGAACATCTCCAAGCAGATCATGCAGGAGGTTGGCCGCGAGCCCACCATCGAAGAAATCGCCAAACGCGCCAAAATGAGCGTCAGCGAAACGCGCCGAGTCCTGAAGATCAGCCGCCACCCCATTTCCCTCGACCGCCCCGTCGGCGAATCCGAAGACAGCTATTTCGGCGACTTCATCGAAGACGAAAAAGCCGACAACCCCGTCGAATCCGCTACCCAGGAGATGCTGAAGGACAAGATCGAGCAGGTCCTCAAAACCCTCACCTACCGCGAACGCGAAATCATCAAACTCCGCTACGGCATCGGCGATGGCTATACCTATACGCTGGAAGAAGTTGGCCGAATCTTCAAAGTCACCCGCGAACGCGTCCGCCAAGTCGAAGCCAAAGCCATCCGCAAGCTCCAACACCCCGTCCGCGCCCGCAAGCTTGAAGGCTTCCTCCCAGGCGGAATCGTGAGGATATAGTCGAATATGAAATGACCACGCAAGGGGCGAGGTAACCCTCGAAACTTGCTTTCTTATGGCAGCAAATTCTGCGAAATACCCTCGCAGCCCATTTCCCAGGGCTGGAATTTCAGCGCCCCGGGAACTTCGCCCTCCCAAAGCGAAAATCACGCGATGGGATCTGCTTGACAGCAATCCTCACGCTTCTACGATCGCTGGCTGTTGGTTGGTCACGGGAGGCGCTAACAATCGGAGACGCACATGAAAGATAGACTTACCCGATTTGCGATCTTGGCGGTCATGGTGCTCGTCGCATTCGTCGCCGCCCAACGGCAAGTAATCGCCGCCGACGATCTGGATCGGCTCAAGCCCATCGGCCAGGCAACAGGCATCAACCCCGGCCGGGTTGTGTGGGCGCATGATCCCGACGCGGTCGAGTGGAAAGGCGTTGGCGACGGCCATTGGTGGGAAGGCGACCACCTCAAGCAGCCGCGCGTCGACGCCATGATGGCCAACGCCGTCTGCCAGTTGACCGGCCAGACGACGGTTGCCCAAGCGTGGACCAGCCTTTTCCGCCACCTGAACAAGTCCCGCGGCAAGGGCGACGTCAGCTACAACGCCGGCCAGAAAATCGTCATCAAGCCGAACTGGGTCGGCATGATCTATCTCGAAGGCAACGTCAACCCGGCGACCTACACGTTCATCCGGCGGCAGGACTACATGAACACCTCGCCCCAGATGATTATCGCGTTGCTGCGGCAGTTGACCAACACCATGGGCGTGCGCCAGGCCGACATCACCGTCTGCGATACGCTGGCTTGCCTGGTCAACGAATACTATGACATTCTGCACAAGGAATTCCCGGCTGTTCGCTACGAGGATTACGCCGGAAAATTCGGACGCCTCAAAGTGAAAACGTCCACCCTGCCGCTGTACTGGAGCAGCCGTCCCCAGGGCAAGACCCAGGATTACCTGCCGACATGCTTTGCCGAGGCGGATTACCTCGTCAACTTCGCGGAGTTCAAAGCCCATACCGGAGGCGGCGTGACGCTCTGCGCCAAAAACCACTACGGCTCGCTGGCGCGATGGCCCGTGCAGCAAGGCTACTACGACATCCACCCCAACTGCTTTTCCAAGCAGACCAGGATCTACCGCCCGCTCGTCGATCTGATGGGGCATTCGCACCTCGGCGGCAAGACCGTGCTCTACCTGATCGACGGCCTGTTCTCCGGTGTGCATCCGCGGGACCCGGCGCCGCTGCGGATGAAGTCGTCGCCCTTCAATGGCGGGTGGGCGTGCAGCCTTTTTGCCTCGCAAGACCCCGTGGCGATCGATTCGGTCGCGTTTGACTTCCTCCGGAATGAATGGCCCGACATGGTCCTGCAAGATGGCGTCGACGATTACCTGCATGAGGCGGCGATGGCCGATACGCCGCCTTCGGCGACGTTTTATGATCCGGACCATGCCACCGCCACAAAACGCCTGCCAAGCCTCGGCGTTCACGAGCACTGGAACAACGCGCAGGAGAAAAAGTACTCGCGCAATCTCGGGACAGCCAAAGGCATCGAGCTGGTAACGGTTGACTTGGGTTCATCCAGCAAAAAGTAACGCCGACTACGGCTGTCGCGGGGAACGCGGCAGCAGGCTCAGGACGATCTCGATGCAGGCCTCGGCGCGATCGACCGGCGTTGGCAGCGATTCCATCCATTGCATCAGCCCCTGCGGATTTTCGGATCTCGCCCAGCGCGCCGCGATCGCGCGCACGACCGCCAAACGCGTTTCCGGACCGGGCATTTCGCCGATCAAGCTCACCGCAACATCGAACTTGCTGGCGGCGGCCAGTTCGCGCGCGATCCCGGCGTACGCGATCAGCCGCAGCTCCGGCTGGGAGATTGCCTTGGCGGTGGCGCGGGCTGCCGCGAGGTCGCCGCTGGCCGCTTGCGCCATCGCCAGTGCCGAGTATTTGCCCGGCAGCAGATCCAGCTCCACCGGCCGCGTGCTAGCCATTGTCGCACGCGATGCCTCGGCGGACTTGATGCTCTCGGCGGCCCCGGCCTTGTCGCCCAGACGCAGTTCCGTCGCTGCCATTTCCACATGGGCGACAGCTTTCTTCAGCAAGTTGATATAGGCGTCGGCCCGCTCGTGGGCGGATTTCAGCAACTGGTCGGAGCCGGGCTTGTTGCCCGCGGCATGCTCCAGGACCGCGAGGCTCATCAGCAGTTCCATCTCGCCCCAGACCATCTGCCCAAGGGGAACGGCTTCGGCTTTGGCGAGCGTCTTCTTGGCGCCTTCGAGGTCCGCGGCTTTAATCTGCTCGTCGCCGATCGACGCGTACGCCATGGCCTTCCACGTAGGTTCGCGAATGGAATCCGCCAGCGCGCCGGCAGATTCAAAATCGCCCGCCTTGGCATGCACCGCGGCGAAGCTCCGCAGCAGCATCGACGTGGCCATCGGCTCATTCAGCGCCGCGGCCGCCTGCTGGCCTACCTGCGCAGCTTGTTGGTACTGCTTCTTGTCGCCCGAAGCGACCAGCGTCTGGGCAACGGCGACACAGATGTCGGCGCGAAAGTGTAGATTGGCGATCTCCTGGACCGTTGCGTTCCAGCCCTCGGTGTCGCCGGCAGCGGCCTGCGCTACAGCGATGAACTGGCTGGTCGTCGAGCGTTCGACGATGTCCGTGGATTGTTCGAGATATCGTCGGGCGGCCTTGATGCAACGCAGGTAGCCGTTGCGCTCGCCGGTTGCGGCGCACACCTCGGCCACGGCAAGGTACGCTTCGCACTGCTTCTTGGCGTCGGGGATCTGGGCCGCCCCGCGTTCGGCCAAGTCCAGAGACTTGCGCCACGCCCCGGCGTCCCCGACCCGGGCTTGCGCGTCGGCCAAGCGGGCGAGGAGACGCGGATCGGTGATCGCAGACGCATCAAGGGCGGCGCGCTTCGCCCACCATGCCGGCGAAGTCACTGCCTGCATCGTTGCGGGCACCCTTGCCGGCGCCGGTGCTGTCGTCGGGATGGCCGCGGCCGTGGCCGTCGATATCCCCAGCATAACAATCGCATGCACAAACCGCCGCAACGACGCCTCCTGGTGACTGATTGGGGAATGTACCACCCAGCCGCTCGGTTATCCAACTGCCTCTGGCGGCGGGGGGACGCCGGTTGCAGTTTCGGCGGTCTTGATCCATTGCAGATACAGCCCGTGCGGGGGGGCGGTGGCGCCGGCGGCGCGGCGATCTTTGGCCGACAGCATCCCCGCGATCGTCTCGGGGGGATGCCGACCAAGGCCGACCTCCACCAGCGTTCCCACCATGATCCGCACCATGTTCCACAGAAAACCGCTGCCTTCGACCGCGATCACGAGCTTCTGCGCTCGCCAACTCACGTCGCAACAGTGCACGAGGCGGACCGTGTTCTCGCGGCCGTGGCCGGGCTTCGCAAAACTGGCAAAGTCGTGCTCGCCCACGAACGCCAGCGCCGCCTGACGCATCGCGTCCCGGTCCAGTTCCTGCCACCGATGCCACGCCAAGTCCGGAAAAAACGCCGGGCGATCCTCGGCATTCCAGATGAAATACTGGTACCGTTTGCTGAGTGTCGAGAAGACCGCGTCGAACGAGCCACCCACCGGATCGATCTTGCGGACCAGAATATCCGCCGGCAGCCGCGCGTTGATCGCCCGCCGCATGCCCACTATCGGGATCTGGAGCTGGTCGGTGTCAAAGTGCGCGACCTGTCCCTTGGCATGGACGGCCGCGTCGGTGCGCGACGAGCCGACGAGGCTGATCGGATGGCGCACGACGCTCACGATGGCACGCCAGACGGTCTCCTGGATCGTGGGGATTCCTTCGCCGTCCGGGGGACGTTCGCCTTTGTAGCTGTCCACCCACGCCTGCCGCTGCCAGCCGTGATATCGCGTGCCGCGGTAGGCGATCGTGAGCTTATAACGCTGAGCGGCCATCCCCAGAGGAATAGCCTGCCGAAGCCGATATGTCCATCATAGCCGCGCGCGGGATTGCCTGGCCGGTTCAGAAGGCCGCGAACGCGCCGGCCGCAACGGACCCAAAGGCGCCCGCGGTGACCGCCTCAAAGGCCAAGTCGGTGGTGGTGATCCGCCTGATGCCGAAGCCGGTATCGATTGGGTTTTATATAATATTGCCGGCTACTGCGCCACGCGCGGCTGCAGCGCCTTGCGAATTTCCGCCAGCAGTTGGTTGACCTTGAACGGCTTGAAGAGCACCGCCTGCAGACCCTCCTGGCTGGCGCGGACGATGCTGTGGTTGGAATCGTAGCCGAAGCCCGTCATCAGAATCACCGGCAGGCCCTGCGAGTGACGGCGGGCCGCGGCGAATACCTCGTACCCCGTCTTGTCGGGCATCTTGATGTCGCTGATCACCAGATCAAACTCGCGCTGATCGAGCTGAGCGATCGCCTCCGCGCCGTTTGATACCACGACCACGTTCGCGTGATACTTGCGCAGAATGTCGCTGATCGTCGCGCGGATGTTCGGCTCGTCGTCGGCAATCAGGATATCGGCCCCCGCGATCACCGGATCGTCTTCGCCTTTAACCTCGCCGGCGCCGAGAATCGTGTTGGGCCCTTCTGCCGCCTGACGCAGCGACCGGCGGATGACGTTCGTGTTCTCCACGATCTGCTGCAGCTTCACCCGCAGATCCTCATTGCCGATGTAGTCCTGCATCAGGCCGTTGGCATCGGACAGAATGTCGTTCAGCGGCCCGGCCACCTCGGTGCAAACCTCGTCGGCCACCTTGTGGCTGGTGTTCACGCGCTCGACCACCATCAGGTCGAGAATGTTCAACGCGATCGCGACATATCGGCCAAAAATCTCGGCAAACTGCCGGTCGTCTTCGTTAAACGCCGCCCGCTGGCGGCTCTCGATGTTGAAAATACCGATCACCTTGTCGTGCAGCCGCAGTGGAACGGTCAGGCTGCTCCTGGCCTGGTCCAGACCCATTACGTAGCGCGGATCACGCTCGACGTCCGGGCAGATGTACGACCGGCCCGAAGCGGCAACATACCCGCTGATGCCGTTCCCCTCGACCTCGGCATACAGCTCGACTTCCATCGCTTCCGATGGAAGCCCCACCGCGATCACCAACTCCAGCTTCTGGTTCTTGCGATCAAGCACGCGGATCGCGAAATGGTCAAAATGCATCAGATCGCGTGTGAAGCGGATGATCTTCTCCTCCAGCAGCTTCAGACGCTGGCCCACGTTCAACTTGCTCAGCGCTTCACCTTCCAGTCGCACCAGTTCCCGACCCGCGCCGTCGATCGCGTCGATCTTCTGTTGCAGCCGCCGCGTGCTCGTCGAGTCCCACACCACCGCGACGATCTGCACCACCTGCCCCGCCGGATTGATCACCGGCGAAGCAATCATCTCAAAGTACTGCTGGTCGTCTATCGTCAGGAAGTATCGTTTGGAGCGGTTGGCGGGAGGATTCTCGGGCGGCTGCGGAGAATACTGCTTCGTAAACAACTCGAATGCCTCCTGGCACGTGCGGCGGATTCGCTCATGCACCCGGGCCGGCCAAGCCTGCATCTTCTTGTTCATCCAGTTGCTGCGGCCTTCCCCGTCCACAATGCAGACGCCTTCCCCCAGCGTGTTGAGAATCAGCGTCGCCTGCTGCGAAACCAACGCCCGCTCCAGCGGCAGAAAGTCCGATGTATCCGAAAAAATCGCGTCGAAATGTCCGTTTCGCAGCGCATCGACCGCTTGGTCAATCGATGAGATTTCCACCACTGTCGCCGCGGTCTTGAGGCAGTCGACCACCGCGAAGTTGTTACCCGATTGACTGGAAAGAACCAGGACCCTTGCCGACTGACCTTCCACTGCACTCCTAGGAAAGAACCAACAAGCTATGTTAACCTGTCGCATGAGCGATGGTCAACAAAAACCTTGCCTTACAAGGCTTCTCCCACGTTCCTATAATATTAGCCATACGCCGGCTCGCATCGCCCAGTTCGGAAGATCCTCAAGCTCTCAAACCCCACAATCGCATCGCGAATACCTGAAAAACACGCGCAGCTTCCATCGCCTCGCGACACGACACACGCTATTGCTTGACAACCCTGAGATTATCAGACTCGCCAAGCCCCTCACGGGATCGGCAGATCCTTGAACTCGATCGGTACCGAGATCTCTTTGACCTCCAATGGAATATCCCAGATCAGTTTCGCCGGCGCCCCCAGCTTCTGCCCATCCGGGCTGTGCGCATTGAAGGTCAGACTATACGTCAACTGCGCAACGCCCCCTCCGCCGCTCAAACCTCCGCTCGAGTACGAACGGCCCGCGGCGTCCACAAGCTGAATGCACTGCTGCAACGTCCCAACATCGACCATCGGGTTGCGCCCCTGGACCACGTTGCCCGCGCTCCTGACCACGATCTGCGCCTGATAGCCGTCGCCGACCTTGCTCAAACCCTTGAAAATGTACTTCGTGTTCGACGGCGCCGTCTTCTCCTTGTCCTTGGCGTTCAGCACATCCTCAATCTCCCACCGCTCGCCCTTCGACTGCACCAGGAACCTGGCCTTGGCCCGAAATACCGCGATCTTCGACCCCACGTTCGGATGATACTGCAACTGCGCGCTCACGTTCCACATCCACGAGCCCCACGAATTGTAGCTCTCCCCGGAATTGGCGTTCGGAATCAGCGAGTTGCCTTTGTCGTCAATCACTTCCTCCAGCCTCAACACCCCAGGCCCCTGCAATACCCTCAGCTTCGGGTCCACCATCATCTTGAACTGCACGTAAAAGCGATTCTGGATCTGCTGCGGGTTCGAAAAATCAACGTTGTGTGTCCGACTCGCCGAATCCGCCGTCACAAAGAAACACTCCTTCTGCATGTACGGCACACGCCCCCAACTGTTCGATCCCTGCTGCAGCGTGATCTGCCTGCCCTGCCCCATCTGCATCGGCGAGTACCGCGCCTTCTCGCAGAACTCCCGAACCACCAGCCAGAACGGCTTGCGATCCACGTCCATCGTCACCTTCATCGCATCCGCCTGGTTCGCCATCTGCGGCCACACCGCAATATCCACCTTTGCCTGCTTGTTCAGCTCCGCCAGCACCGTCTGCACCGATGCGTCCTTCAGATGCATCGTGATCAGCGTCGGAGCGGCCTTGTTGTCCGCCTCGATCTGCTTCAGCGCCGCCTCCGCCCGCGTGCGCACTTCCTCGTCCTGGCTTTCGCGAACCACTTGCTGCAGCCCCGGCACCGCCGCATCGCCCATCTCCACCAGGCGGTCCTGTGCATTCTGCCGGACCTTCCAATCATCGCTCGACAGTTGCGCCACCAACGCCTCGAGCGCCGCCGAGGTTGGCTGTGTCGTCGCCGGCGCCGCCGCATAAGCTCGCCCCGTCAACGCCAGCACCATCCCCAGCACGATCATGCCCAATGCCTTTTTCATACGCGCTTCTCCGCTATCAAAGACCTGCCGCGATCATACCCGCCTCCGGCCTGTGAGCCAATATACAGACGCGCCCCGCCAACAATAGTTCCGATGCTGGCATTGCCCCAGCCGCGCGATTGGCCGCCGGTTTCTCATCCAACGCCACCCGCGGCATAAACCCTTCCACCAGCAGTTCCACCACCTCCGCCCGTGTAATCTCCACCTGCCTGCCTCCCCCAATCAGCTTCGCCCCACCTCCCGCCAGGTTTACCGTCAGCTTCTCCGGCCCCTTCCCCCCCAAGAAGCGTCTCCTTGATCTTCGAACACCCCCGCACCAGCGGCCCCCACTGCCCCGCCCCCAGCTTCCCCCTCCCACCTCACCAAATGAAACGACGGCAACACCTCCCTCTCATCTACAGTATGCGCCGCCACCAACTGTGCAACCAGAAAA